>JAYUYU010000676.1:0-4294 GCA_043752365.1 Myxococcales bacterium
GGAGGGGCCGGAGCCTGGCCCGATCTACCTACAGAATCACCCCTTCGACGTGCGCTACCGCAATTTGTGGATCGTCGAGAAATAGCTGCGCAGGCGTCGGGTAAAGGGCTCCCGTCGGCTGCGACCACGACACGACGCCATAGGGAAATCTTGGCAATAGGAACCGCCGAGCCCTTTGGTCATAAGCGCTCGATGGCCAGAGGAGCGGTGAGCGAACGATGCGATCGACGGCGCCAAGTAGCTCTACGCGAACGTCGCCCAGGCCGGCGAGACGCTCGTTGTATCAGCGAACGGCAGCTTAAGCCTCCTCCGTGGCGGCTTCATGAAACCGGACACTGATCACGCGCGGCCGGCAGCTTCGAGGCGCGCGCGCACGGTATCCAGGTCGTGCAGCTCGGCAGTGCCAGCCTCGACCTCATCGATGCGGCGCCCATCCGTACGACACCGTGAACCCCCTGCGGTTCCCCCAGGTCGGGGCGCATGCCCGGCGTTTGGGGGAACCCCGGCGCGCGCGCCGCAGCGAGCACGCCGGGCCTTACGTCACCTCACGCTACCGGGGGGCAGGACAAATGGGCGCACCTGCTTGATGCGCAGCGATCCGTCCGGCATGACCTTCCACTCGGTGTCGAGCAGGAAGCTGTGACCCTGCAGCGGCTCGGTGTCGAAGGGGTAGAGCTCCGCCAGCCGACTCAGCTCGCGCCCCAGAATCATCAAGTCCGAGTCGCTGATGACCTGCTCGTCGGGCAGCGCCAGGCTGCTCGGTAAGATGCGTTCGATCGCTGTTACTGCACCGGCCTCGAGCGAGAGCAACACCTGCTCTGGCCAGACCCCAGGCTGGGGCGAGACCACCGGCAGCTCATCGAACTGGGCGTTGACGAGGTAGCGTGTGTCGCTGCTGGCCGTGGGGTTTCCGGAGAACGCGACCAGGTTCGCTAGCTCGGCCTCACTGCGCTCGTTCACGAGCACGCCCATCGCGACCAGGCTCGGGTCGATGCCGTAGAAAGCGCGCTCGTCGTAGGCCTTCGGATTCCACAGTGAGGCCCAGACGCGAGTCAGCGCCCGGCACACCCCGCGCTCGTTGGCTTGGCCAGGGTCGCAGACGCTCGGCCCAACCGTGTCTGCGTCCAGATCGTCTGCCATGCAGCCGCTGAACGAGTCGTACAGCCCGGCACCATTGAACAAGGCGCCGTCCTCGGCGTTGCTGCTGCTGCGAAAGCGCGCGGTGACTTCGGGACTGCCCAAGGTCTCGACCAGCTTCTGACCGACCAACTCGAGCAGCGCGCTGCTGCAGGGTGCGGCTTCGAAGGCGGCTTGGAGCTCGGCGAGCTTGAGCCGCCGTGCAGCAGTATCGCTACGAAATGCCGGGTCGGCGTGCCAATAATCGAGGGTCTCGGCAAAGCTATGCTGGGTGGCAGCGCCGCCGAGGTCGACCGTCCAGCTGCTGGTTTCGATAAACTCGTAGTAGTGCGAGACCGGGATCAGGAAGCCCTGCGGCGTGAGCTCGACGGGCAGATTCTGCCGTAGCCAGGCCAGGTTGCGACCCTTCGCGCCAAAGCGCGCCACGCCCAGCGCTCGCTCTTCCGCACTCGTCAGCTCGAGCGCGTCGAGGCTCGTCAGCTCGCTGAAGTCGCGATCTGGCTCCGGGATCGCCACGGGGGCCGGCTTCAGCTCGTTCCAGTAAGCTTCGGCCTCCTCACTGCTCGCGCTGCGGACGAGCAAGCCCTGCGCCGCGCATTCGAGACGCACCGGCTGATCTTGCCAGGCTTCGAAGTAAGCGTAGGCATCCTTCAGGTAACAATTGGGGGTACCGCGAGCCGCGCTGCGAACCGCCACGTGCGAGAGCGGTGCTTGCCGCGAGCCGGTAACGACCGCGGATACGATGGTCTCGACGTCGCTCGGCACTTGGTCCAGGACCAGAATGTCCTGAAATCCGATTTCGGCACTGGCCACCTTGTCCGGCAGCTGTTGACCGCGCAGGCGCCGCACGGTGCCGAAGGCTGCAGCACGGTGATAGACCTCGTACTCTAGGTCGGTCGGATCCAATAGGGGGACCTGACAATCGCCGAAAAACTCCAACTGCTCGCGACTAGACGGCACCGCCGCGAGCTCGTTGGTTGGCAGACGCAGCAAGAGCTCCGCGTACGCTGCCCTCACATCGTCACAGTTGATGCTGCCGCTCGTAGAGGCATCCCCGGAGATGGTGAAGCCAAAGCGGGTTCCGGCATCCGGCACGCGGTACTCGGTCACCGTTCCGACCAGGTACTCCCGTTGGCTGGGGTCGAAGAGTAACGCCAGGTATTGCTTGGCCGTGAGCCCGGGAAACAGCTCCGGAAAGGCCTCGACCATGAAGTCGTAGTGCAGCCCGTGGCGCGCGCCGTTCAGTAGCAGTGGCCGCAGCCGCGCGTTCGCTCGCACTGGCAGCATGTATTTGGCGCTGCGCACCTGATCGACGGCCATCATGGCAATGCTGACGCTGTGCCAGTCGGCGTCGTTTTCGATGCGATGCAGGCACTCGAGCTCACCGCTGCGCTGCGAAGCTTCCGCGCACTGTGTCTCCGCACGATCTCGCGGCGCAGCGTCGTCATCCGAGCAGCCTACGCAAAGCGCCACGCCCAACGCGAGTGCCCGAGTCATTGCTCGTAGCTGGGCGCGCAGCTATCGTTGGAGAGCAATTCCTGACAGCTCACGAGCGTGAGGGTCACGGGTCCCCAGACGAGCGTATTGCCTTCCCGCCCCTCCAGGCTGAACATCGCCGGAAAGCCGTACTCTTGGCGGGTCTGTTTGAAGATCCAAGTCTGCCCAGCGTAGCTTGCGCTCATCGCGTCGTCGAAGTTGTGGTGCGACACCGTGTAGTCGAGGTCCTGCACTTCCGAGATGCAGGTAGCGACGGCGCCGCGCACGAGGCCAAAGCGCTGAGGCAACCAAACGGTCGTGCCGGAGGTACCGAACGCATCCGGATCCACCCGGCGCGCGATCGCAAGCGTCAAGCCAGCGCCTGAAAACTGCAGCGCCTCCGTCCGCGTTTCTGCGATGACTGGAGCATCGAGACACTCCGCGATCACTTCATCACCGCCCGGGGCTGCCCCACCCCCACCTGCCGCGCTGCCGCCGGCGCCCGTATCACCCGCGCCACCCTCGGTTCCGCCCATAGCAGCATCGCCACCCTCCCCCACCTCGGTGCCGCCAGCCGCCGTGCCCGCGCTCGCGCTGCCCGCCTTGCCGGCGCCGCTTCCGGAGCTACCCGCCTGAGCTTGCGTCCCGCCCTGCCCGGTGCCCCCCGAACCCCCGGCAGCGCCGTCTGATTCGCCGTCGGAGCAGGCGAAGGCAGTCGTGAGAATCAACAATCCAAGCGCAGCCAAAGCTCTCGAGATCATGGGAATGCGGTGTATCCGGGAGGGAGTCTAAATCCATCGCGACAATCCGTTCGGCCGTCGAGAAAGTCTACCGCTCAGGCGGAGCAGCGCCAGGTGTCGGCGCGCCCAGCTCGTACGAGCGGCTAGTCCAGCTGAAGGCCAGACTCTTGCCCGGCCCCTGTGGCGCGATGATCAGGCCCCCCTCGGTGCGCCCCCGAGGGTCGGTAAGGATGAGCTGGCCACTGCTTGGCCCGAGTTCGAAGCTCGTATGCAGCTGCCCCTGATCCGTCTGACCGTCGGCGACGATGACCAGCATCCGCGTATCGCGCGGGATCGTGACCGCAGGCAGGGGCCAGCGCCTGCGATCCGCGAAGTCGTCGGAGAGGTGCCAGCCGCTCAAGTCCACGTCTGCGGCCGACACGTTGTACAGCTCGATCCAGGGCTCGTATTCGCCAGCCTCGTCGGCACCGTTGGTTCGGTCACGCACTCGCTCTCGCCAGCTCTCAGCAAGTGAAAGGCATTGAGCTCGAACAGCGATGACTCGCCCACACCGGCGCCGATTCTGGTGCGCTCGAGCTGCACCACCACGTGCTCGTCGGTGGGATCGAGATTCTCGAAGCGCAGCACGTGGCGCTCCCATAAACTTCCCCCGGGTCGTACCCCGCACAGCTCGTCGCTCACCAGACCCGCACCGGAGCGCCCGAGCGAGGCCGGCGTCGGCCTAGAGCCGCTCATCAGCTGTAATGAATCCGATGGAACGAAACGAAAGAAATCGGCTTAGAAGGGCGAGCTACCGCAACGAAAGAAGTAAGGAAGTATGTCTATATTGGCCGAGACCGTGACCCCCCCGTGCCAACGTGACGTGAGACAGCTCCCCCTGGAAATCTAAGTACCGATGGGCGGAGAATGGATCGTAGATCGTGCCCAAACCTACCCGTGTG
>JAYUYU010000677.1:0-10611 GCA_043752365.1 Myxococcales bacterium
GCGACGGGGCCGTGACCCGAACGAGCGCGCTGGCGAATACGCAGGCGCTCCACGTCTTCCAGCAAGTAGCGACGGCGCTTGCCGTCGCCCACGCGCCGCAACAGGCCTCGGCTAGCGTAGGCGTACAGCGTTTGCGGCTTCACACCCAACAGCTCGGCGGCTTCTTTGGGGCTGAGCGACGCGGGTATCTGCATTGTTGAATCAACATTGATCATAACATTGATTAGAGCAAGGTATAGTGCATGACGACACCGGCCGTGTTCGAAGGTCTGGCAGGAATTTTGGTGGCGCGAACCGAGCTGTCGCTGGTAGCGGGCGAATCCGGGCAGCTCAGCGTACGTGGGCACGCCATCGAGTCGCTGGTCCCGGCGGTGCCGTTTGAAGCCGTCGTGGAGCTGCTGCTGCAGGGCGCCTTGCCCGGCTCGGCGCGCCTGGCGCAGGTGCAAGCCGAGCTGGGTCGGGCGCGCGTGGCGGCGTACGAACGCCTGCGTTCGCGCTTCGAGGCCGTAGCTGCGCCGGACGCCATGACCACGCTACGCAGCGCGCTTTCGCTGCTGCCCAACGCAGCGACGCCGGCCGACGCGCTGGGCATGGCGGCCGTAGCCAGCGCCGCCTGGATCCGTAAAGCGCGAGGCGGGCAGCTGCCCGCCCCGGAACCAGGCCTACCCCACGCCCATGATTTGTTGCGCATGCTGAGCGGTGCGGAACCAACGGCCGGGGCGGCGCAGCTGCTGGATGCTTACTTGGTGACCGTGGCCGAGCACGGCTTCAACGCGTCGACGTTCGCGGCGCGCGTGACCACGTCGACGGGAGCAGATTTGGCCGCGGCGGTGGTGGCGGGTGTGGCAACGCTGTCGGGTCCTCTGCACGGCGGCGCGCCAGGGCCCGTGCTGGACATGCTCGATGCGGTTGGCGCGCCGGAGCGTGCGGGCGCCTACGTGGCCGCGGAAATCGCCGCGGGGCGGCGCATCATGGGCATGGGGCACCGCGTGTACCGCGTGCGTGATCCACGGGCTTTCGTGCTCGAACGCGCGCTTTCGGCCTATCAAAGCGGGCAGGGCAACACCGCGCGACTCATGCTCGCGCGCGCCGTGGAAGCCGCCGCGGAGGCCGAGCTTGCTCGCAAGTATCCGGAGCGAGGGCTGCGCGCCAACGTCGAGTTCTACACCGCGCTCTTGCTCGAAGCGCTCGACATTCCGCGCGCCGCCTTCACGGCCATCTTCGGCTGCGCGCGTATCGCCGGCTACGCTGCGCATTGTGACGAGCAACGCCGCACGGGGCGCTTAATTCGTCCGAGTGCGCTGTACGTGGGGCCTTGAAATAGTGAAAACCCGTCTGTCGAGGGGCGCGACAGACGGGTTTCGGGGTGGGGTGTCTAAGTTACGGAGCGAGCAGAATCAGTTGGCTTCGCACATGTCCTGATTGTTGCAGCTGCTGCCGAAGCTGCATTCTTGGCCTTGAGTGCAGCAGGCTTCGCCCTCGACGCCGCACACCGTGCAGACCTCGGTCTGGCAGCGCAGCGCGCCCGGGCAGCCGTCGTTGCCGCCGCCGCCAGCGCAGCAGGCTAGGCCTTCGGTGCCGCAGGCTTCACACAGGTCGTCGACGCAGGCGAAGCCTTGGCCGCACTGAGCGAAGCCGCCTCCACCGCTACCGAAGGGGCAGCAGGCCTGGTCGGCGCCGCCGCAAGCCGCGCACGTGTCATCGATGCAGGCCGAGCCCGCGGCGCATTCGTCGTTGTCGCAGCAGGCCTGGGTGGGCGCGCCGCAGCTAGTTTCACAGCCTGCGAAGCCGCCGAATCCGATGCAGACACCGGTCGGGCAAGTGCGGTCTGCGCAGCAGCCTTCAGTCGCGCCGCCGCAGCTTTCGCACTGGCCGTTTTGGCCACCCGAGCAGGCCAGGCCCGCTTGGCAGGCGCCTTGGCAACATGCGTCGCCCTCGGTGCCACAGTTGGCGCAGGAGCCGTTGGCACACATGCCGAGGCCGTTCTGTTGGCCGCCACAGCTGGTGCCGTCGGCGAGGCAGGTGCCGCCGTTTTGGGTACCGACGCAACAACCGCCGTCGTTGCAGACGTCGCCGGCACAGCACGCTTCATCGGTGCCGCCGCAGTTGGGCAGCGGATTGCTACCGGCGCCGCCAGCGGCGTCGCCGCCCACCGGAACGTTGCCGTCGCCGCCCACGTTCATCGTGGCTCCGCCATCGGTAGACGTGCCGGCGTTGCCCTGGTTCATGGTTCCGCCGGTAGCGTCGGTGCCACCATTACTGATGGTGCCGCCCGTGGCGCCCGTGCCCGCTGTGCTGTCGTTGCCGGCGATGGCGGTAGTGCCGGCAGTCGCAAGCGAGCCCGCGCTGGAGCCGCCGTTACCGTTGTTGTCGCCGTTGTCGGAACTACCACCGCAGCCGACGGCGGCGACGAGCCCGACGGCCGCCGAGAGGACGGCGCCGTAGAAAAGACGACTGGGATTGGCGGGCTTGCGGGGCGACTTGGCGGACTGCATGAGACCTCTTCTCGAAGCCACCCGATGCTCGGGTGAACATTCGTACTAAACAAAAGGGAAAGTATTTGCCGTGGTGGGCGCTAATCCCACCTTGACCCCCTCAGAGTCACCGGAGGGCCATTTCGTCAGGCAACCCGCCGTAAAATAGGCCTGCTAGCTGGTTTTTGGCGGCGGTTTGGGGGTGGGGCTCCCGGCCTGCGGCTGGGCGTCTTAGCCTTCACGTCATGGCGTCTCGCCGGACAATGCTGCTTTCGCCACTACTTGCGTGGGCCTGTCAGCGCCGCGAGAGCGGGGCCAATAGCAGCAAGGTGGACGTGGAAGTGTCCCAACTCGCGAGCCGCATGCCGGTGTTGTTCCTGGGCCACGGCTCGCCCATGAACGCCATCGAAGACAACGCGTGGAGCCGCGCCTTCAAGCAGTTGGGGCAGCAGCTGCCCCAGCCGCGCGCCGTGGTGTGCGTGTCCGCGCACTGGTACGGCGAAGGCACGCGCGTCACCGGCAACCAGCAACCGCCGACGCTTCATGACTTTGGCGGTTTCCCCGACGAGCTTCGGCAAGTGCAGTACCCGGCGCCCGGTGACGTTGCGCTTGCACGGCGCGTGGTGCAGCTGTTGCCCACGGCACGACTCAGCACCGACTGGGGGCTCGACCACGGCACTTGGAGCGTGCTGCGCCACCTGCGCCCGGGCGCGGATTGCCCGGTGTTGCAGCTCAGCATCGACGCGCGCTTGCCGGGTCCTCGTCACCACGAGTTGGGGCGTTCGCTCGCTCCGCTCCGCGATGAAGGCGTGCTGATCGTCGGCAGTGGCAACATCGTGCACAACCTGCGCGACGCGCTCGGGCGCATGCGCCGCGGCGACCACGAAACGCCGGCCTGGGCGGCTGGCTTCGACGCTGACGCTGAACGCGCGCTTTTGCAGCACGACGCCGCCTACCTTGCGCGGGCCCACGCGGACGCTCGCGGTCGCGAAGCGCACCCCACGCCTGAACATTACTTGCCGTTGCTTTACGCAGCCGGCGCAGCTAGCCCGACAGATCGCGTCAGCTTTCCGATCAGCGGCTTCGACGCTGGCTCGTTGTCGATGCGCGCCGTGCGTTACGACGCGTAGCGTTGACCGCGCGAGTGCCGGGTACGCGCGACGAATTGCTGGTGCAGGTCAAGCAGCCCCTGCCCGGCTGCGGGCGATTCGAGCTGGCCCAGCGCCTCGGCAATGGACTCCAACGTGGAGCGCGCACCCGGCCGCGGTGACTCGCGCAGGCGGTCGCGCACGTCGCCGCTCAGGTCGGGCGAAAGCGAAAAGCGGGGGAAGCGCGCCAACTCTGGCAGGCGCCGCAGCATCTTGCGTGTTTGGCGCCAGGTGCCGTCGAGCACCACGAGCGTGGTCGGTGTCGAGCGCTCGCCGCCTGACTCGGTGTGGCCTGGGTACAGCAGCCAGGCGTCTTGCAGCGAGCGCAGCTTTTCGCGGATCGGCTCCGGGTTTTCCGGCGCCAGGTCGAGCAGCTCAAGGTTCGAAAGCGCGAGGGCCGCCAGCCTGGCGGTGCCGGTGCTCTTGAAGGCTTCCCATTGGTGCCGCACGATTACGATTTGCGGGCGACTTTCGCGCGCGACGCCGACCAGGTCGCACAAGCAATAGTCGACGAGCAGCAAACAGCGCGGGCACCGGCCGGGGGCACCAGGAGGCGTGAAGCTGCGCATGCCGAACGGTTAGCGCAATTTAACGAGCGACGCTCGATGCGCGATCAGCTGGCGGCCTTTCTTCGGAGCGGTGCCGGTGTTCTTGGGGGCCGCGTCGGCGGGCGCCTCTTCTGAAGCGCCCGCCAGTCCGCGTGTGGCTTACTGACCGTGAACGACGGTGCAGCTGGTCGCGTAAACGCCCAGCACCGAGAACTGCTCGTGATCAATGTGCGCGACCGTGGTGATGCCGCCGGCCTTCTTGGCAGCTTCAATCGACGCATCGCCCGTGGCGATGACGCCCAGGATCGAGCTGATACAGGCTTCGCCGGTCTTGCCAGCAGCCGCCGCGCCGACCTGGCCGGGCGACTTGTAGCCGGAGTAGATGGTGCCCATCGCCGCGGCGTTGCCGCCGTTTGCCATCGCGCAACCATTGAGAGCGGCGAGCATCAACGCCGCCGTTACGAGCTTCATTTTCATGTTCTGTTTCTCCTCTAAGCCAGCGCTCGTCGCGCTGGGAGGCAGTGGTATAGACGAGCCCTTGGCTTCCGATCAACCGTTCGAACCGCCCATTCCAGTTATGGCGGCCCCGGCCCCGAAGGACGTGACGCTGGGCCGGCCCAGTTTTGCGCGCTGGGCGCTGTTGAATCCGTACACGGCGCGCCACATGCGCGGGCTCACGTTTGGCATGGTGGGCTTTCGCCTGCCACCGGACCGTCACGAAAATATTGGCTATTCCCTCGGGTTTGGAGAGGCTCTTACGACCCTGCGTGGCTCGTTCGCGGTGGGCGGCTTGCAAGAGCACGAGCTGCGCTTCGTGCCCAAGGACTCGCTCAGCCTGGCGCTGTCCCGCTACCAATGGGAGGCGGGGCCGCGGCTGGGGCCGGTCGAACCCATGGCCCGCGTCGGCTTCACGCTGCTGCACTTGGACGTGGGCCACGGGGTCAGCTTCGGCATGTTTTCGCCGCGGGTCGGGCTCGGGCTGTGGCTCAAGCTGCCCGAGGCCCGCATTGGCGTAAGCGCTTTCACCGAATACTTTTGGCGCTGGCTCGGCAACGACAGCGCCTTCGTCCACGGCCTCACGCTCGAGATCATGTCCGACCAGGCACCGCTGGTGCGACCGAAGGCTACTTCTTCGCCCGCTGCTCCAGACCGTCGGTGAGCGCTTCGAACGACTTGTCGTAGTCGGCGACTAGCTTCTTTTCGCGCTGCTCCATGTCTTTCAACGCGGCTTTGGCTTGCTCGACCTCGCCGTCCAGGGCCGCGCGAGCGGAGCTTGCCGAGGCCTTGCGCTTTTCGGCTAGGGCGCGCCGGCTCTTGGAGGCCTTGCTGTCAGCCAGCACGGCGTTGTTGTCCTTTTCCGTGCGTTCGAGCGTGGAGCGCACGTCGCTGGCTTCGCCCAAGCTGGCTTCCAGCTCGCGCCGATACAGCTCCAGCCGCACGTGAGTCAGGTGGCTGAGCTGAGCGATGGCGTTAGCCTGCTTCTCGGCGGCGTCGACGTTGGGCTTACCGAGCGCGTCCTCGTGCTCCTCCACGAAGCGATGAATTTCTCCGAGGCGCTGCTGGCGCTCTTCCAGTTGTTTTTCGACGGCCCGATCGGACGCGCCGGCAGCCACGCCGCCTAGGTCGTCACCGCATTCTTTGGAGCATTCTTTCTGCTTGCCGGCGTAGGCGACGGCGCCGCCAATTTTTTGGTGCAGGGGCTGCTTTTCCTCATCCCAGAAACGGGCCACGGTTTCGGCTTCCAGCGCTTGGTTGGCGTAGGCGCTCGACTTGCCTTCGGCGTCGGCCAGCTGGAACAGCTCTTTGACGGTTTGGGGAGCTGCGTTGCCCAGCTTTTGCGCCGAAGGCTCGAGCTGGGGTAGGGCGGCCTGAACCTTGGCTTCGTCAGCGGCGAAGCGCGTACGCAGCGAGTTGAGTCGCGACGGGTAGTGCTCGGCGAAGGTCGGCTGCTCGCCGGACGGCGCGGTGAGGGGCGGCGGCTGCTTGGAGCAAGCGAGCGAGGTCGACAGGCAGAAGGCGGTGCAAAGGACGAGCGTGGAAAGACGCATGAGCGGAGTCGTCCCGTCCATGGCCCCCGCCCGTCAACTGATTCCGCTCAGCTCGAAGAAATCGTCGGCTAGCCGGCGATGCGCGCCACGTCGCGAAACTCGCGCGGGCTCATGCCGTGGTGCTGCTTGAACGAGCGCGAGAAGTAGTTACTGTCCTGAAAGCCGACGGCGTAAGCGACCTCGGAGATGGACTGGCCGGGCGCGCGCAGCAGCCGTCGCGCCTCGCGCATGCGGGTGGCGGCCACGTAGTCCAGCGGCGAGGTGCCGAGCGCCTCGCGGAATACGCAAGAAAAACGGCTGATGGACATGCCAGCGTGGCGCGCCAGCGCCGCCAAGCTGAGCTGCTCGCTGAAGCGCTCGTGAATCAGTGCGAGCGTCTGCTCGAGTCGCGGGCGGTGCCGTTGCGGATTTTCCGCCGGGGTGTGCTCGGCGCGCGCCAACACCACCAAGAGCTCCAGCAGCTGCGCGCGCAGCAGCAGCTCGTGCCCCAGCCGAGGCTCGCGCAGCTCGGCCTCGATGCGGCCCAAGGCCTCGCTGATCGCGCCGGCGTGACGGGGCGCCACGCCAAGCAGCGTAAATTTGCCGGTCTCCGGCTGGACGAGCGCCAAGTCGACGCTGCCGAGCGCTTCGAAGGCCGCGCGCACCGGCAGCAGACGCTCGGCGTCGAAGGATAGCCGCGTCAGCTTCAGCTCCTCGACACTGCGCAGGCTGAGCGAGCCGTTGCGCGGCACCAGCAACACGCTACCCGCGCCCACCAAGCTCTCTTCGCCTTCGGGGCTGCGCAGGCGCGCGCGTCCCGAGGTTACGACCAATAGCAGCGTCAACTCCGGATCGTCGTGGGTCCAATCGCCAGACAGTGTCTCCCGAGCTAGCTGAGCGGCAACGCGAGCGGGAGCGGTGTTGGGGCGGCAACCTTCGGGGGATGGCACCTCTCAACAGTGCCCGAGCTGCCTGACTAGAAATGTCGTGAGATTATGAATTAGATTGTTTCAGATTACTTTGTGGGCCTGGCGATGCCTTTTTGTGGGGTATGGGCGCGGCGGTAAGCCAGCGGCGAGCTGCCGCGGCTGCGCCGGAAGGCCGCCGAGAAGTGCGCCGCGCTGCTGAAGCCCGCGTCGCTGCTGATGCGCCCGACCGGCAACGCGCTGGTGCGCAGCAGCCGTTCGGCCAACAGCAAGCGCTGCTCGGTCAAGTACTGCTCGAAGCCCTTGCCGAACGTGTGCTTGAAGATGCGTGAGAAATAGTTACGCGAGAAGCCGGCGCGCCGCGCCACCTGGCCCAGGGTCAACGCTTCTCGACAGTTGTCGTGAATGAACGCTTGCGCGCGCTCCAGGCGTAGGCGGCGCGCTTCGGCGTACGGCTCGCGCGAGACCTTCAGCAGCATGTCCCACCACTGACGGAAAACCGTCACCAGCTCGACGGTCGTAAGCGTCGTCGACAGCGCCTCCGAAAGGCGCAGCTCCAGCTCGCGCGTGGACTTTTGGTCGAGCTGCGCCTGCCTTTCCACCAATGCCAGCAGCGCGAACAGCGAGTGCTGGAAATGCACGCGCATGACCGAGGCGCGGCCGCTGGCTTCTTGCACCACCCCCCGCACGTAGTCCATGCGTGAAATTTCGAGCAAGGCCGGCTCGGTGCTTCCGAAAAGCTCTAGCAAGCGGCTGGCCAGGCGCGCGGTGGGTTGGCCCTCGAGGCGGCTGGGCGCGGCCGCGGCGACTTCATCGGCGTAAAAGCACAAGGGCTGTTCGCGGTGCACCGCCAGTTCCACCGCGAACACCGCCTCGCGCGCCGAGCGGTGCAGCTCTGGCACCCGCTGGCACGGCTCACCGATACCGATGAACGCGCCACTGCCGAAACGGCGGCGCACGAAGGCCTGCACCTGTTCGGCGCGCTCGCGCAGCAACACGCGGCGTTGAGTGCGACCAAGCCGCGGGTTGACGTGGGTCAGCAAAAGCACGCCGGTATCCTCCAGTCGCGAGGCGATGGTGTTGGGCATGCGTCGAGCCAATGCCACGCACTCGACTTGGAAGCGCTCGGTGCGCACGAGCAGGTCCAGCGTTTCTTCGGCCGCCAAGCTGGGGTGCGCGGGCAGGATGGCGAGCACCTGTGTGGGCAGCGCCTCGAGCCCGAGCTCTTCGGCATCCCACGGTCGCAGGCCTTCGGCCCAAGTCCAGCTCGATACCGGATCGACCAACAGCGCGCCCTTGCGCAGCTGCGCGCTGGGTAAGCGCGAGAAGTCTCGCCGCGCTTGGTGCCAGAAGCGCTCGGCGTGTTTTTGCTCTTCACCGCGACCGGCCAAAAGCTCCGCGAAAACGCGCAGGAAATCCTGGAATTTTTCGAGCTCGGCTTCGTTCAGCACTGGAGTAGAGAGCACGTTGCGGGCGTACGCCAAAAAGCGCTGGCTGGTGGCGCCAGGTTTTTCGCCGATCAAGGCCTGCCAGCTTTGGCGAACGTCCGCCGCGCTCCAGGGCCGCCTCAAAAAGGGGCCGCTGACCAGCAAGTTGTCGCAGCGGTCGCCGCTCACGACCGGCACCCAAATGTCCGAAAAGCCGTGCAGCTCGCTCTCGACCGGTTGCTGCGAAGACAGCACGTGCCGCACGTGTTGCTGGTTGTACCTGCCGCGCCGGTCGCGCTGGCCAAGCGCGTTGTGGGCCTCGACCACCGACGGCGCACCCGAGTTGTAGACGACAATCCACGAGCCCGTGCGGGTCACGAGTGAGCAAGGAATGTCCAAAAACGACGTGAACGCATTCTGCGCCGCCAAGAAGGCGTGCGCGCGGCCCAGCTCCAGCGGGGCTTGGACCGGCCGTGCCGCGCTCGCTGCAGGCGTGGGGCTGGGCCGGGATCGCCGCTTCATACTGCCATTCATCATAGAGGCACTTCCGTTTGCGCGGGGTGCGCTTTAGGCCAAGGCCCAGGTGACGACCCTTCTGAAGGACTGGTAAGCTGCGGCCGATGAGTCAGCAGCGCCGGCGTCGGGATATCCTCAAGCTGTCAGCGCTCGCGGTGACCGTCGTACCCACGGCTTGCTACCGCGCGGCGGTCGAGCCACTGCCGCTCTCCGAGGCGGACAGCGCCCCCTATTTTCCGCAGTCCGTCGTCTCGGGCGATCCGCGACCGGAGAGCGTCGTGCTTTGGGTTCGCGTCGAGGACGCGGCCCGCCCCGACACCGACGCCGAGCTCGCCCTGACCTTGGCGCTCGACCCCGAGCTTCGCCAAGTGGTCGAGCTGAGCGCGGTCGCGCAAAGCATGGTCACGGCGGCCGACGCCGATCATTGCTTGATGGTGCGCATCAGCGGGCTCGAACCTGGCACCACCTACTTCTTTCGCTTCAGCTACCGAACCCTCGACGGCATCGCGCAGTCTCGTGTCGGGCGCACGCGCACCGCCCCCGCGGAGGACTCGCCAGAAATCGTCAAGTTTGCGGTGCTTTCTTGCCAAGACTACGCGGGCAAGTACTTCCACGTCGCGCGCCACGTTGCCGAGCAAGACATCGATTTCGTGCTGCACTTGGGTGACTACGTCTACGAAACCGCCGGCAACCCAGCCTTTCAGTCGCCCACCGACGAGCGCCAAGTCGTGTTCAGCGCGCCGGAAGAAGCGCTGGAGCTAAGCCGGGGTGATGCGACGTACCTGGCCGCGCAGTCGCTTTCGAACTACCGCGACCTGTACAAGCGCTACCGCAGCGACCCGGACCTGCAAGCCTTGCACGAGCGTCATCCCATTATCGCCATTTGGGACGATCACGAATTTTCGGACGACTGTCACGGCAATGTCGCGACCTACCGCGACGGCCGCGTGGACGAAGCGTCACCCGCACGCCGGGCCGCCGCCGACCAGGCGTGGTCCGAGTTCATGCCGGTCGATTACAACACCGCGCCGACCGCCAAACTCGACCGCGAGGCCGATTTCCCCGACAACTACGCCATTTATCGCTCCTTCGTGTTCGGTCAACACTTGGAGCTGTTGCTGACGGATTTGCGGCGATTTCGGCCCGACCACCTCGTGCCCGAGGACGCCCCGCCCGGAGCCGTATTCTTGACGGCGGCGGAGGTCGCCGAGAACTTCGAAACCCAGCCGGCAGACTTGGTGCCGTACGTCGACTTGGATAACGACGCTTATTCCAGCTACCGCGAGGCGCTGAGCGACAACGCGACCGCGCTCGACATCACCACCGAGTCGCTCAGCGGCAACTTCAGTGCGGTTTGGATCAACACCGCGCTGACGTCGCTCGGCGACCTTGCGCTGCCGGTGCTCATCGACGTCGACGACCCCGCGCTGGAGCGCGGCTACGCCTACCATTGCCTGCTGAAGTCGCAGCAGTTTTCGCGAATCGGCGCGCGCTACGCGGTTGCGGTGGGCCCCTACGAGGCGCTGGCCCAAAAGCTGTGGCAAG
>JAYUYU010000678.1:0-4278 GCA_043752365.1 Myxococcales bacterium
TCGAAGCCTTTGGCCCTGAATTTCGCGCAGGCGACCTCGTACGACAACTGGTTCATGATCGCCGCGTCGACCAGCTTGACCGCCAAGTCGGGCACGTGCCGGCGAATCACCTCGACGATTTGGCCAACCGTGCAGTTGTCGGTCAACACGTTGTAAACCTGACCGTCGAACAGGTCTTGCTCCAGAATGAAGCGCAGCGCCCGTACAGCGTCGCCTAGCTCCAAGTAGGGCCGCTTCTGGTCCATGGCGGTACGCCACACGGTAATGGGCTCGCCCATGCACGCCTGCCAGACGAACTTGTTTACCGCGGTGTGAAAACGCATGCCGATCGACGTGCCGTAGATGGTGCCGAAGCGGCAGGCCACGAAGCGCAACGAGGACTCGGCCGCGAGCTTGGCCAAGAGCTTCTCGCTCTTGATCTTGCTTTGAGCGTACGGGCTCTGCGGCTTGAGCTCGTCTTCAGTGCAATTTTCGTCGACGACCTGGGCAGCCGTGCCGTACACGCTGGTGGTGGACAGGAACACCAGCCGCGTGCCGGTTTGTATGCAAGCCCGCGCCACGCGCTCCGTGCCATCGGCATTGACGCGCTCGACCTGGTCTTGATTCTCGAAGCTACCGGCGGCGTTGGTGATGGCCGCCAGGTGGACCACGGCGTCGACGCCCGTGAGCAGCTGCGCCAAATCTGCGCTCATGATGTCCGCTTCGACGAAGCGATAGCGAACGCCCTCGGGCAGGTTGAACAGCGACGGGTAGCGCTGCGTCGCCATGTTGTCGATCAAGACGACTTCGTCGAACTGGCCCGGCTCGAGGCTGTGGATGAAGCGCGAGCCGATGTGACCGAGTGCGCCCGTGATGGCAACTTTCATTTACTTCTGCTCCATGATGGCGCGCGTGCGTTCGAGCCCTTCGAGAAAGCTGTAGCGAGGCCGCCAGCTGGAAAGGCCGCGGAACAGCTCGGACGAGATGCGTACGTCATCGACCTCGATGCGCTTGCGCTGCTCGGGCCACTCGACGTGCGTGAGCTTGCCGCGCCCGAACACCTTGACGATGTGCGAGGCGATGTCGATGACCGACACGTGCTCGTCGTGGGTGGCAAAGTAGGCTTCGCCGTACAGCTTCGGGTTCTGCGCGGCTTGGTACAGGGCCTCCACCGCGTCCTCCGCGAACAGCACGTTGCGGCGCTGGTTGCCGGGCCCGTACACCGTGATCTCTTGATCCGCAGCCGCTAAGCTAATGAAATAATTGACGAAACCAAACTCTGGAAAGCCCTTACCGTAGGGACCGTACAGATTCGCGAAGCGCAGCGTGATGGTCTTGAGATCGTGAACGCGGTGATAGATGCGGTAATACTTTTCGGCCGCGCCCTTGTTCGCGGAGTAGATGTCGAGCGGGCGCTCACCGTGATTTTCATCGATCACGTCGCCGACGGCGCGGCCGATGACGGTGCTGCTCGACGTGTAGACAACGACGGCTTTCGGGTTCAGCAGCCGCACGGCTTCGAGCAGGCGCAAGTTGCCGACGCAGTTGATTTGCGCGTCGTGGATGGGGTTCTGCAACGACAGCGGGTGCGAGGTCTGCGCCGCACAGTTGAAGATGACGTCTTTGCCCTGCACCATGTCCGCGATCAGCGGCTCGTCCCCCATGTCGCCGCGAACGAAGCGGATTTTGTCCCACACTTGGCGCAGGTTGGTCGTCGTCGCCTTGAGCATGGGATCGAGCGTGTCGAGCACGGTGACTTCGTTACCGGACTCTGCCAGGCAACGCCGCACGAGATTGGCCCCCAAAAAACCCGCTCCGCCAATCACCAGGATGTTCATGCTTGCCCTTCAGCTTGGGAAAAGTAGTCGATGGTTTGGCGCAGCCCCTGCTCCAGCGAAACCGCGGTACGAAAGCCAGCAGCTTGCCAGAGCGGCCCCACGTCCGCCACGAAGTTTCGGGTCTCGATCGGCGCCAGCGTGGGCGGAGCTTCGACGTGCTCGACCAGGACGCGCTTACCCGTGCGTTCGCCGACTAGGCGCGCCACCAGGCGTACGGCATCTGCCAGCGTGTGACCGACTCCGCTGGCCAGGAAAAAGTGCCGGCCGTTGACGGCGTCGGCGTGATCCGCCGCGCACAGGAAGGCGCGCGCCGCCTCGTCGACGTAGATGTAGTCGCGCAAGAATTCGCCCGTGCCGTAGATTTTCAAGGTCTCGCCGTTGAGCGCGCGCCTAACCATACCGTTCAAAATCCCGCGATCCGGGCGGCTGCTTTTCGGGCCGGGACCGAACACGTTGGCGAGCCTGAGCGAGCAGCCGCGCACCACGCCCTTCGCGCAGTAGTGCTTCAAATAGCGCTCGGCACTTTGCTTGTGCAGCTCGTAGATGGTGGCGGGCTCGTCAGGCGCGTCGGGGCCGACCGGTAAGGCTGGCGCGATGCCGGCCAGCGTCGCCGTGCTCGCCAAAATCAACGTCGGGCGCGAGCCGCGAGCCTTGCAGGCTTCCAGCAGGCTGAGCATCGGGCGCACGTTGGCCTCGAGATCGGCAAGCGGGTCCGCGTCGGCGACGTAGATGCTGGTCTGCGCCGCGAGATGCAAAATTACGTCGACGTCCAGCAGCGACCGCTCCAAATCGCCGCGTGACGTGATGTCGCCACGGAAATCTTCGATGGCGTCGCTGGCGACGGGCTCGGGCGATTTGTCGCCACGAAACAGCCGCCGCACGCGATCACCCCGCGCCACGATCGCGCACACCAAGCTGGAGCCCAGGTACCCCGCCCCGCCCGTGATCAGAAACTGCGTCACTGCTCTTCTCTTCTCTTGGGCGCGCCCTACTTGATGACGGGGCCCTTCAGCCAGTCGTAGCCGATTTCCTTGTCGTCGTGCGCGATGCGCCCCTCGTCTTTCGGGTCGTACACGTGGGACGTGATGTAGAAGAGGTGCACCGGATCTTTGACGGCCTTGCAGCCGTGAGCCACGCCTTGCGGCACACGCATGATGCGCGCTGGCTGGTTGTCACCCATGAAAAACTCCATGGTTTCGCGGTAGGTGGGGCTGTTCTTGCGACAATCGTGCAAGGCCACCTTGAGCACACCCGAAGCCACGTACCACCAGTCGATCTGGACTTCGTGGATGTGCCAAGCCTTGGCCACGCCCGTGTACATCATCGAGTGGCCCCACTGCCCGAAGCCCTCTTTGAAAAAATCGTCGGTGCTGCGGATCAGCTCGCGGAAGTAGCCTCGCTCATCCACGTGGGTGACGAGATCTTTGAATACGACGCCTTCGATCATGGCTCGCTCTCCTTCAGGGCCAGGCGTAACTCTGGAGCGCGGCTATCACGTTGCCGACTTCGGCGTCGCTGAGCTCCGGGTACATTGGCAGTGACAACACCTCGCGCGCTGCGCGCTCGGTCTCGGGCAGGCTCTCGCGGCCGCGCAGCTTGCCCAAGTAAGCCTTTTGCAGATGAATCGGCACTGGGTAGTGGATGAGCGCGCCCACGCCGGCGGCGCGCAAATGCTCTTGCAAGCGATCGCGGTTTTGGGCGCGCAGCACGTACAGGTGGAACACGTGGCGCGTCTCGGGGCGGCGCGAGGGCAGCACGACCGGCAAGCTTGCCAGCTCCGCGTCGTAGCGCTCGGCGACCTTGCGGCGCTTATCGTTGTCGGCGTCGAGGGCCGGCAGCTTCACGCGCAAGATGGCGGCTTGCAGCTCGTCGAGCCGCGAGTTGAAGCCAGAAATGTGGCTCACGTAGCGCTCGGCCCAGCCGTATTCGCGGAGCAAGCGGCAACGCGTCGCGAGCGCGTCGTCGCTGGTGACGATCATGCCGCCGTCGCCGATGGCGCCGAGATTCTTGGTGGGGTAGCAGCTGAAGGCGGCAATGTCGCCGACGCTGCCCACCTGCCGGCCCTGATGAAGAGCCCCGTGCGCCTGCGCGCAGTCCTCGATCAATTTGAGGCCGCGCGCCTTGGCGATCGCGGAAAACGCCGTTAAATCTGCTGGCTGGCCGTACAGGTGAACGGCGACGATGGCCTTGGTTTTCGGCGAGATGGCGCGTTCGACCAGCGCTGGATCGAGCGTGAAGTACTGCGCGTCGATGTCGGCGAAAACCGGCGTGGCGCCGGCGAGCTCGATCGCCGAGACGGTCGCGACTGCAGTGTGAGCGGTCGTGATCACTTCATCGCCCGCGCCGATGCCCAGCGCACGAATCGCCACGTGCAAGGCCTCGGTGCCGCTGCCCACGCCGATGCAGTGCTTGCTGCTGGCGTAGGCGGCGAACTCGCTCTCGAACGCCTTCACCTCGGTGC
>JAYUYU010000679.1:0-4275 GCA_043752365.1 Myxococcales bacterium
GCCGTCGACGCAGACGAACCCGACTGGGTCCACGGCGTACCAGGTCATGCAGCCGGGGCCGTACACAGGACGGCCGGTCGTAAGCTTGGCGGATTCGCCGGTCCACAGGTAGCCGATCCATTGTTTGGAGGCGTCGGGTTCGGGGCGGATCCAGACGAAGCGGGTCTTGGAGTAAACGCGGGAGCCGGCGTCGGTGGGAGCGGGAGCGGGAGCGGAGGGGGAGCCGGGCACGGGCACGGGCACGATGAGGGAAGGTGCGGACGCTGGAGCAATGGGCGTGGACGTGCCCGCTGCCGGTGGGTGCTCCTGGGCGGAGGGCTCGGCGCGTGAGCAACTCGAGATCAGGGGGAGGAAGCACAGCAGCGCCGGGACACGCACGGGCGGACCGTAGCCCAGCGCGCCGGTGGGCGCCAAATCCCGCCAGAACGAAGACCGCGGCGAGGTTGTCACGGAGCGGGCACTTCCGCTTCCAAAACCTCGGCATTAGGACCCCGCAGCCGGAGCATCACATGAACCTTTACTCAGCTACAATTCCGCAGTTCCAACGCATCCTCCAGAACGTCGAGCGTTGGCTCGACAAGGCCGTTGCCTTTGCGGAGACGAAAAAGTTCGACCCGAACACGCTGCTGGCGGGCCGCCTGGCGCCCGACCAGTTCGCGCTCGTGCGGCAAATTCAGGCGGTCGCTGACCAAACGAAGCTTACCGTAGCTCGCCTGACCGGCAAGGATGCGCCCAAGCACCCGGACACCGAGGAAACGTTCGACGAGCTGCGCAAGCGCTTGCACTCGGTCGTCGCTTACCTCGACACCTTCAAGCCGACTGATTTCGACGGCACGGCCGAGCGCCTGATCTCGTTGCCCTTCTTTCCCGAGGGCAAGGGCATGACCGGTCACGACTACCTGGTGGAGCGCCAGCTACCCAACGTCTACTTCCACGCCAGCATGGTTTACGCCATTTTGCGCCATAACGGCGTCGACGTCGGCAAGGGCGACTTCATCGGCCAACTCACCTACAAGGACAAGTAGGGCTTCTGAAGCGTTTGGCGGGGGCGCTTCCGTGTATCATTGCTAGGCGTGAAGCCGGCTGAGGACACTGAAAGCCCCGCGACTCTGCCGCGCCGGCGCATCGGCGTGTTGCTCGACGCGCTCTACAACGAGTACGCGAGCGTCCTCGTGACGGCGTTCGAACTCGAAGCGCGCGAGCGCGACCTGGACTTGTACTGCTTCGCGGGCGGTGCTCTGCACTCGCTCGCAGGGCACGAAAAGTCGCGCAACCGCTGCTACGACTTGGTTTCGCCTCGCGCGCTCGACGCCATAGTGGTGCTCAGCCTCAGCGCTTCTAGCGAGGTCATCGAGCTATTCTTGAAGCGCTACCCCGGCCTGCCGACGGTCACGGTCGGGCATTTGGTGCCGGGCGTACCGGTCGTCGTGGCCGACAACACGGCCGGCATGCGTGACGCCGTGATGCATTTGATCAGCGCACACGGGCGGCGGCGCTTGGTCTTTTTGCGCGGCCCGACCGAGAATCAGGAAGCGCAAGCCCGCTTTCAAGCCTACCGCGACGCCCTGCGCGATTTCGGCCTGCCCTACGACCCCGCGCTGGTGCTTTCCGGCGAGTTCGCGGTCGATACCGGCAAGCGGGCGATGCGCGAGTTCATGGAGCGCAAGGTCGACTTCGACGCCGTGGTGGGTGCGAACGACTTTTCGACGCTCGGCGCGCTGGAGGTGCTGCGCGAGCACGACATCAACGTACCGCACCAAGTCGCGGTCATTGGCTTCGACGATGCCGAGGAAGCGCGCGGCTCGAGCCCCACGCTCAGCACGGTACGCCAACCCTATTTCGAGCTGGCGGCGCACGCGCTCGACATCCTCGCCAGTCTGCTCGACGGCCAGCCCGCGCCCGAGCGACTCGTGCTCGGCTCGCGCCTGGTGCGGCGCCGCTCCTGTGGCTGCTTGTCGGATGGCGCACCGTCCGACGCGCCGCCCTCGCTCAGCGTGACCGCGGAGCCGTTTCGCGACGCCTTCGAGCGCATTCGCCCCGAATTGGCTCGGGAACTCGCGACGTCGGCTCGACGCGCCCGCTCCAACGTCGAGGACGGCTTCGAAGGCGGGCTGCTCGACGCGCTGGGCGAGGCGCTTGACCACGCCTCCGATCGCCGGCTGATCGAGCGGCTCGACCAAGTGTTGACGCGCACAATCGAAGTTGGTGGCGACGTGGTGGCCTGGCAATTCACGCTCTCGCTGTTGCGCCGAAAGCTGCTGCCGCTGGTGCGTGGCGACGCCAAGCGTTGGATGCGGTTGGAGGACATTTGGCAGCGACTGCGCGTGCTGCTAACGGACGCAGTCGATCGCGAGCAACGCGCGCTGCGCGCCGAAGCCGAGCGCTCAGCCAGCATTCTGACGGATACGAGCGAGTCGTTGATCACGTCGTTCGACGTGGAAACCCTGCCGCGTTCGCTGGCCGACCGCCTGCCTGCGCTGGGCATTCGGAGCTGCTTTTTGGCGCTGTACGACGGTTGGGGGAACCCTCCGCCAAAATCTCGCCTGATCGTCGCTTATGATCGCGGGCGTTTGCAGGAGCTGCCAGAGGGCGGCTTGCTGTTCGATACCGCCGAGCTGGCGCCGCCCAGCATGCTGTACGCGCGGCGACGGGGCATGGTGGTCGAGCCGTTGTTCTTCGAAAACACGCAGCTCGGCTTCGCGCTGTTCGAGCTGGGGCCTCGCCGCCGCGTCGTGTATGAGCTCTTGCGTGAGTTGGTGAGCGCCGCTTTGCACGGCGCTCAACTCATGCGTCGCGTCGCTCAAGAAGCCGAGGCCCGACAAAAAGCCGAGCAGCAGCGGCTCGAGCAAGAGCTGTCGATCGCGACGCGCATTCAAACCTCGATATTGCCGCGCGATTTGTCGGTGCAGGGGCTCGAAATTGCCGCCACCATGTTGCCCGCTACCGAAGTGGGCGGCGACTACTACGACGTTTTACCGACGCCGCATGGCTGCTGGCTCGGCATCGGCGACGTCGCTGGGCACGGCTTGCGGCCAGGGCTGGTGATGATGATGCTGCAGAGCGTCGTGTCGGCGCTGGTGAGTAGCAACCCGGAGGCGCGCCCGCGCGACGTATTGAAGGTCGTCAACGGCGTGCTCTACGAAAACGTGCGCGAGCGCTTGCGCCAAGACGAACACGCGACCCTGAGCCTTATCAGCTACCGGCCAAACGGCGAGCTGGTATTCGCCGGTGCCCACGAGGACTTGCTGATTTTGCGAGCAGAAACCGGCAAAGTCGAGCAGGTTCCCACCGTGGGGACCTGGGTGGGCGCCACGCGCGACATCGACGAAGTCACGCAAGATTCACGCTGCACCCTGCGCGACGGGGACGTGCTCGTGCTCTACACCGACGGGGTGATTGAGGCGCAAAACCGCGAGGGCGAGCAGTTTGGTCCCGAGCGGCTTTCGCGCGAACTCTGCCGCCTGGGCCGCGAGCCTGCGTTGGACATTCGCGACGGATTGTGCGCTGCCGTCACGGGCTTCATGGCCGAGCAGAAGGACGACATTGCCGTTTTGGTCGCACGCTACCGAGCGACGGCGTGAGCGTTTCGGCACCGCGCGACGAAGCAGAGCTGATCGAGCGCGCCGCCGCCTTGGCTGGGCTCCGCTTGGCAGAGCTGGCAGCGCGCTTCGACACACCCGTGCCGCCGGACTTGCGTCGCGCCAAAGGCTTCGTCGGCAGCCTAGTGGAGCGCGCCCTGGGCGCCAGCGCAGGCTCGCGCGCCTTGCCTGATTTTCCGGAGCTCGGCATCGAGCTCAAAACGTTGCCTGTCGATCGCGCCGGGTCGCCGGTCGAGTCCACGTTCGTGTGCACGATTCCGCTGACCGAAATCGGGCAGGTCGAATGGGCCGACTCGCGCGTGCGCCGCAAGCTGGCCAGAGTGCTGTGGGTGCCGGTCGAAGGCGAGCGGCAGATCCCGGTGGCCGAGCGGCACCTGGGCCAAGCGCTTTTGTATCGGCTGACCGAGGAAGACGAGGCCGTGCTGCGCGCCGATTGGGAAGAGCTGGCCGGCGTCATTGGTGGCGGTCACGTGGAAAGCCTGACCGGCCACCTGGGGCGATTTTTACAAATTCGGCCCAAAGCCGCGCATTCTAGGGCGCGCCGAGTTGGATTCGACGCCGACGGGGCGCCCTTCGCTGCCTTGCCCAAAGGCTTCTACTTGCGCCCGTCCTTCACCCGCGCGCTCTTGCAGCGCCACTTTGCGCTGCCGCGCTAGGCTTTGGCTGCGCTACATGT
>JAYUYU010000680.1:0-23775 GCA_043752365.1 Myxococcales bacterium
AGCAAAATCGCGAGCCCGTTCTGCATACGGTAGCGCTCGATGGCGAGTGAAGCACCAAACGGAACCGTCTCGACGAACTCCAGCTGACCGTGCTCGGGAGCCTTGGCGTTGACCACCGCCAGAATTTTCTGAATCGTAGCCAATTGGCGTGCGGTCGTCCCTTGCATGTTCACTCCTCCAGTCTGAGCACGGCCAAGAAGGCTTCTTGCGGCAATTCGACGTTGCCCACCGATTTCATGCGCCGCTTGCCCTCCTTTTGCTTCTCCAACAGCTTGCGCTTGCGGGAAATATCGCCGCCGTAACACTTGGCGGTCACGTCCTTGCGCAGCGCTCGCACTGTCTCGCGGCTGATGATCTTGGAGCCGATGGCGGCCTGAATGGCCACCTCGTATTGCTGTTGAGGCACCAGCTGCTTGAGCTTCGTGGCCAGCGCTCGGCCGCGCGCATACGAGCCCTCTCGGTGGACGATCACGCTGAGCGCGTCGAGCGGCTCACCGTTCAGCAGCATGTCGAGCTTGACCAGCTCGTCGGCGCGGTAACCAGTGACTTCATAGTCCATACTGGCGTAGCCGCGGCTCACGCTCTTGAGCTTGTCGTGGAAGTCCAAGATGACCTCGGCGAGCGGCATCTCGTACGTGACGACGACGTGATCCTTGGTCGCGTAGTTGATGCCAAGCTGCCGCCCGCGTCGCGCTTCGCACAGGGCGACGACCGGGCCAACGTACTCGGAGGGTACGTGCACGGTGAGCTTGAGGATCGGTTCCTCGATGCGCTCCAGGTTGCCGACGCCCGGCATTTTAGACGGGTTGTCGACCTTGACCAGCTCCCCGGTCCGCGTATACGCATGATAAACTACGCTCGGCGCTGTCGTAATCAGGTCGAGATCGTACTCGCGCTCTAGCCGCTCTTGGATGATCTCCATGTGCAGCAGCCCCAAGAATCCGCAGCGGAAGCCGAAGCCGAGCGCGTCCGAGGTGTCCGGCTCGAACTGGAACGACGAGTCGTTCATGTGGAGCTTGGACAGCGCGTCGCGCATGTTCTCGTATTCGGCCGGGTCTGTCGGGAAGAAGCCGGCGAACACCATCGGCTTGACCTCGCGAAAGCCGGGCAGCGGCTCGGTCGCGGCGCCGTGAAACTTCGTGACCGTGTCACCGATCTTAGTGTCCTCGGTGGTCTTGATGTTGGCGGCAACGAAGCCGACCTCGCCGGGCCCCAGTTCGTTGATGGCGGTAGCGTGAGGGGCGAAGCATCCGATCTCCGTCACGTCGTAGGTGCGGCCCGTAGCCATGAACATGATGCGGTCGCCCTTCTTGAGGGTGCCCTCCATCACACGCAGCTGAATCACGGCGCCACGGTAGCTGTCGTACCAGCAGTCGAACAACAGCGCGCGCAAGGGCGCCTTGGCGTCGCCCTTGGGTGGCGGAATGCGCGCAACCACGGCCTCCAATACCTCACGCACACCGACGCCGGTCTTGCCGCTGGCAAACAGGGCGCCGCTGCAGTCGATGCCAACGACTTCTTCCACTTGCTCGGCGACGCGATCCACGTCGGCCGACGGCAGGTCGACCTTGTTGAGCACCGGAATGACCTCGAGGTTATTTTCGATGGCCAAGTAGGCGTTGGCGACCGTCTGGGCCTGCACACCTTGCGTCGCGTCGACGACCAACAAGGCGCCCTCGCACGCGCGCAGGCTGCTCGACACCTCGTAGTTGAAGTCGACGTGCCCGGGCGTGTCGATGAGCTGAAGCTGGTAGTCGTTGCCGTCTTGCGAACGGAATCGCAGCCGCACCGACTGCGCCTTGATGGTGATGCCACGCTCGCGCTCCAGCTCGAGTTTGTCTAGGAACTGGTCCACCTGCTCACGCGCCGTGATGGCGCCCGTCACGTCCAAGATGCGGTCCGCGAGGGTGCTCTTTCCGTGATCGACGTGAGCGATGATGGAGAAGTTTCGAATCTTGCTTGGGTCGGTCGGCATGGAGAAGGCAGGAGCCTCGCGCGCCACACTCACAAGGTGGAGCCAAAGCCTGGAGAGGCACGGGCGCGGCTGTCTAGCGCCGAGTTAGAGGCGCGACCAGCACCGAGTGCCGCCTGTTACTAGCCGAGCTTACTTCTTCGCGGCCTTGGGCGCCGTCTCGGTCAGGCTCATTTGGCCAGGCAGGGCGTGCTCGTAGCGTTTGAGCACGAGGTCGATTCCCTCGCGAATGTACACCGCGACCGGCACTTTGGTGCGGTCGTGCAGGAGGCGCAGCTTATCGCTCTGCTCCTGCGTGATGTAGACGGTCGTGGAAATCTTGTTGCGTGACATGCCGACCGAATTACCAGCCGTTACAATAGATGCCCCTACACATGTTGTCAATGCCAGTCATTCGGGAGCGCGGCACTTTTTATTAATAAAATCATGTAAATAGATTGAGAGCAGGCCAGAAGAGTGGCTGATGGGCTCCGCGGCCGTTTCATAACGACTGACCGGCAAGCAGGCATGCCTGGTCGGCCAGGTGGCCCGATGCCTCGAGGCCTCGACGTGTGCGGCAGGCCACGGTCCGGGGCTGGTCCACCGCTGTACGGGCGCGTCGGGTCGGGGTAAAACGCGAAGGCTGCCGTTGAGCGACCGCTCGCGGGCCCAGGGAACAAGCTGATGAAAAACGTTGAGGAGTCGAGGAGTTGGACTGCGCTCGCAGGCGTCCTGCTTTTTACGGTTGGCTGTGGCGGGTCGGCAGGGGCGGCCTCTGGGGCTGCGACCGGCGGCGTCACCAAGCGCGATACCGCCATCACCCACGAGGCTTGTAACACCGCAGGGGCCAACGAAAAGATCGACGCGAACAATGACGGGCGTCCCGACATCTTCATCGTGCGCAAGGGTTCCGTCGAAGCGTGCCGCGCCATCGATCTGAACTTCGACGGCGTGGTCGACTCCTTTTCCTACAACGACGCGTCCGGTCGCCTGCGCCGGCGTGAGTACGACTACGACCGCGACGGGCAGATCGACGAAATCGCGACGTACCAAGGCGGCGTCCTGACTGAGAAGGACCAGGCGACGTCGATGGCGCGCAAGCTCGACACCTGGGACTTCTACAAGGCCGGGGCGTTGGCGCGCAGCGAGCGGGACTCGAACGGCGACGGAATCATCGACCAATGGTGGGAGTACACCCAGCCGGGGTGCCCGATGATCCACTCCGACGTGAACAACGACGGCAAGCCCGACCCTGGCGCGACGGTCGATTACTGCAAGGAGACGGGCTACGTTCCGCCCGAGCGCCAAGGGCCCGCGGCGGTGCAGAGCCCCGACTTTGGCAAAGCGACTTCTACTCCGACCGAGGTCGACAGCAAGCCGGCAGACGAAGCCAAACCGGCCACCAAGGAGCCGAGCAAGTGAGCACGTCGTTTATCTCATGGTTGACGCTTCCCGCCCTGATCGCGCTCGGCTGCGGCGGTTCGGCTGGGACCCAGGCCACGCCCAAATTGTCGGACAAACGAGTCTCCGGTGTGGCTGCGGACGACGCTTCGCGCTGCGACTACAAGGGCCGAGCGGATCGTGAAGTGCAAGAGGTCCGCGGCCCCGGTGCGCAGCAGCCCAACATCCGGCGAGTGTTCTCGATTGTCGGGGAGGGTGAGGATCGCAAGAAGATCTTACTGTGTCGCGAGGTGGACACGAACCTCGACGGCGCCAAAGACGTGATGCGGACGTACACCGACAAAGGTGAACCGCTGAACGAGCTGGCCGACACGAACTTCGACGGCAAAGTAGATACGTGGATCACGTTCGCGCGCGGTCGCATCGCCAAGGTGCAGCTCGACAAGTCGGGCCGAGGGCAGCCGGAAGAGGTGAAGTTTTACGTCGGCGGCAAGCTCGCGCGCGCGCAGCGCGACACCAACAAAGACGGTAAGCCCGACCAGTGGGAAATCTACGACGAAGGTCGGCTGCAGCGCTTGGGCGTCGACCTCGATTTCGACGGTCGCGTCGACCGTTGGGACCGCGACGAAATCGCGCTCCGTGACATCGAGGCCAAGGAAAAGGCCGAAGAGAAGAAGGCCGCCGAGATCGAAGAGGCCAAAAAGAAGGCCGACGCCGCCGAAGGCAAGCCCGTCGACGGCCACGTGTCCCCGCGAGAGCGCTAGCGCGATCCTGCGGGTCTTGGTTTCCTCCGTGCCTTGCGTGCGGGGCCTCGCGACTTTTGTCCCCCGAGGGTGATTGGCGCTCGGCCTCGCCGAGTTTGTCGCGGCCGGTCTCTCATGCGCCGATCGCGATCTGCCCTCGCCAAGGTTGGGTGGGGGCGATCGAGCTCGCGCTTCGCGCTCGCGATCGGCGTACAGCCAACGCACGAGGCGACGGAGACGTCCGAAGGGAAGAAGGAAAGCTGTTTGCAGCCGAAATTGAGCGTAGGAGAACCGACGCCTGGGTCCCGTGCTAGGGCACGGCTCGAATATGGAACGGCTTCAGAAGGTTTTGGCGCAGGCGGGGATTGCTTCGCGGAGGGCTGCGGAGGAGATCATTTTGGCCGGCCGCGTGCGCGTGGACGGGAAAATCGTGCGTGAGTTGGGGACGCAGGTCGACCCGCGCACGAATCGCGTCGAGGTCGACGGCAACAAAATCGTCGCCGAGAAGCTGATCTACATCGTGCTGCACAAGCCGCGCGGCGTCGTGTGCACGCTCAGCGATCCCGAAGGGCGTCCGACGATTTTGGAGCTGCTCAAGGACGCCGGCGCGCGCGTCGTACCGGTAGGGCGCCTCGACTTTCACACCAGCGGTGCGTTGATCTGCACCAACGACGGCGAGTTCGCCCAAGCGCTCGCGCACCCAACTAAGAAGGTCCCGAAGGTCTACGTCGCCAAGGTGAAGGGCGCAGTGGATGACGAAGCGCTCGACAAATTCAGCGAGCGCATCGTGATCGACGGCCGACCGACGCAGCCTGCACAGGTTAAGCGTTTACGCTTTGAGGGCGACAAGACTTGGCTCGAAATTACCTTGCGCGAGGGGCGCAACCGTCAGGTGCGACGGCTCGGCGAAGCCACTGGTTTTCCCGTGATGCGCCTGGCGCGCGTCTCGCACGCTGGCGTCAGCAGCGAAGAACTGCGCCCGGGGCAGTGGCGGCCGCTCAGCGTGGAGGAGCTGGTCGAGCTGAAACGAGAGTTCGGCGTGCCAAAGAAGGTGCGCGCGCCCCTTTTCGAGCCAGCGCTCGGCAAGGCTGGCTGGAGCGACGAACCGCGAACGCCCGGCGCTCGGCGCCCCGAGCCCAAGTTCTCCGCCGCTCGCCGCCGCGACGCCAAGCCCAGGGATGCCAAGCGCCACGGCGCCCATCGCGGGGAATCGAATCGTGCGGAGGCCGCGGTGCAGCCTGCTCGCTTCGATCGCCGGCGCACGCCGCCGCGTCAGGACGAGGCCCCGCTGGCCGAGCGTGGGCCCGTCAACGCTCGCCGTCGAGAAAACAATCGCCCTACCCCCGAGAGCGCCGAGCCGCCGCGTTTCGATCGCACACGCAGCGCCCCACGCCGCGAGGAAGCGACGCGCGGCGAACCGAAACGCTTGGATGCAAAGCGCAGCGCTCCGCGCCGCGAGGAAGCGACGCGCGGCGAACCGAAACGCTTCGAGGGCAAAGGCCGCGCGCCCCGCCGCGACGAAGCGCCCGCCGTCGCAGCGAAGCCTTTCAACGCGGCCCACCGCGAGAAGAAACGTTTCAACGCCAAAAACGCCGAACCCAAAGCCTTCGAACCCAAGCGCCCCCGTGCCCCTGGCACAAAAGCTCCGTTTGACGCTAAGCGCGCTCGATCTGCCGGCCCTAAACCTCCGTTTGACGCGAAGCGCGCTCCCCGCTCAAGCAGTGAGGCACCCTTTCGAAGCGAGCCCGGGCAAAGCCCGAGCCGGACCAACCCCAACCGACCCTGGGAAGCCCGATCACGAGCCACGAGCGAGAGAAGACCCGCGACAAGCTCGGCGAGGCCGAGCGCCGATCGCACCGACGCTCGAAAGGATCGCGGGACGGGCCCAGCGAATTACGGAGGAGAAAGAGGAAAGACCGAGAGCAGGCCCTCGGAACGAAAACCCTATCCTAGCCCCCGAGGCCGATCCGATGCGCGAGGGTCCGGGCCCCGTCGCGGAACATCACGCTGACCTTGCCGCCGTCCAGCACGGCTTCGACATAGCCTTCGCCGAACTTCGAGTGCATCACGAGTTCGCCTTCGTGAAAATCGTGGGTCATGGCGTACTTGGTGAACGCGTCGACCGGCTTGCCGAGCGCGCGTGTGGCCCAGGTACCCTGGCGGTCCTTTTCGGCGCGGACTTTCTGTGTAACGCGCTGAGCAGCGTTCGGCTTGGCTTCGGTCTTCTTGCCGCGAATGACTACGGACGAGCCCGTTGCAGTGCGGGGCGCACGATAATTGTGCTCCGAGTTGCACGTCTGACAAATGACGCGCTTGGGTGCGCCGCCGACCATCGCAACGATACGGTGACCGAGATCCATGCGGCAGCGAGTGCAGTAGCTATCGATTTCACTGCCAGCTGTGAGTGCCTTCACGTTCTAACTCTCCGGGGAAGGGTCGGAATCTTTCTCAGACGGGCCCGGATGTGAAGCCCCCTCTTGCGTCGATGGTGCTGAAGGCGGCGCGGAGCCCCGGTTGACGGTCACTTTGGAACGGACGTCCGGTGTCGGGCGATTAGGGCGCGCGTCGTTGGGAATGAAGCGCACCTCCGTCTTAATCTCGAAGGATAGCGCTGTCAGGCCACGAACGATGTCTTCGGCCAGGTTCGAGTGCTCCAAGAAGTCCCGCACCTCGCGGGCAACGACCCGGTAAAGACCATTTTTGGTTTCGTCCAAGGTCCCGAACAGGGCGCCGAGCGTCTCCTTGGGGAGCTTCAGCTCGGACATCAAATTCCGGACGTTTTCGGGTCCCTCACTGAGACGCTCGTAGCCAGCCTCGATCACTTTGCGCACGACCTCCCGCAGGACACGCTCGACGCGGCTCTCGTCGCGCTCGCGGTCATCGCTTTCCTTGGGGGGGGGCTCGGTCGGCACGCGCACCCTAGTTCGTAGCTTGGCGCACTGCGTCAGTCAATGCGCGCGGCCGTAAACCTCGATGATTCAAGCAGATAGCAGGCGCCTTCGGCGGGCCAAGGGCCAGCGGTCAGGCATAGTATCGCCAAGATGCAGTCCTTCAGCGAGCGCCGGGCCCGCCTGCTCTCGTCCATGCACCCCGGCGTACTGGTGTTGTTCTCGACCCCGACCGCCATCCGCAACAACGACGTGGAGCACGAGTACCGGCAAAGCTCCGACTTGTTCTACCTGAGCGGCTTCGATGAGCCCGATACCGTGCTGGTGTTGTCGAGCGTCGCCCAGAAGGACAAGTTCGTGCTGTTCGTGCGCCCGCGCGATCCCGAGCGCGAGACCTGGGACGGCCGGCGCGCGGGCGTCGAAGGCGCCATGAAAGACTTTGGCGCGGACGCCGCGTACCCCATCGCCGAGCTGGCGACGCGCCTGCCGGAGCTGCTGCTCGGCTCGACCGAGCTGCACTACGCGCTCGGTCGCCATCGCGAGCAGGACGATGTCCTGCTCGCGGCATTGGAAGGTGCGCGTCGTCGTGGCCGTCGTGGCCCAACCTACCCAACGCGCATCAGCGACTCCGAGGTGCTGCTGCACGAGCAGCGCTTGTTCAAGACACCAGAGGAAATCGCGATCATGCGCCGCGCAGCCGCCATCAGCGGTGAAGCCCACGTTGCCGCTATGAAGAGCGCTCAACCCGGCCTGAACGAGTGCGAGATTGATGCGCTGTTTCGCGGAATTTTTCGCAAGCGTGGCTGCGAACGCCCCGCCTACGAGCCTATCGTTGGCTCGGGCATGAACGCGACCATCTTGCACTACCGACGCAACAACCGCGACATGCAGGACGGCGACCTGCTGTTGATCGACGCGGGCTGTGAGCTCGAGTACTACGCCTCCGACGTCACGCGTACCTTCCCAGTCAACGGCCGCTTCTCGCCCGAACAACGCGCCATCTACGAGATTGTGCTCGAAGCGCAGGAGCGCGCCATCGCCAAGGCCCAGGTGGGCGCGACGCTCGACGAGGTGCACATCGCCTCGGCGGAGGTGATCACGCGTGGACTTATCGAGCTGGGCCTAGTCGAAGGTCCTTTCGAAGATGCCATGAAGGAGCAGCGCTACAAGACCTTCTACATGCACAAGTGCAGTCACTGGCTGGGCATGGACGTGCACGACGTGGGCGCGTACTACCGAGGCGGTCAGGGGCGCCCGCTGCAGGCCGGCATGGTGCTCACGGTGGAGCCGGGCATTTACGTCTCGGAGCACGCCAGCGGTCCGGCCGAGCGTTACCGGGGGATTGGGGTTCGAATCGAGGACGACGTGCTCGTCACCGAGTCGGGCAATGAAGTGCTGACAGCGCACATTCCGAGAACGGTGGATGCGGTCGAGCGCGCTTGCCAGAGCTGAGCTGCGAGCATTGGGGCTGGCTGCGGTAGCGCTGCTCGCTCCGCGCCTGGCGTGGGCTGACGCGGAAGATCCGTCCAGTGAGTCCGACCTACGCCCGCCGCCGTCGCTTGAACCGCCGCCGCCACGGCCCGCGCCTGCGCAGACGCCGCGCGACAGTACTGGCTACCAGCATTGGCTGGGAGGCCTCTATTTGGGGCGCGGGCTGCGCTTTAACAATCCGTACCGGCTGCGTCGCGTGCTGGGAAATGACGCGAGCTCGCTCTCGCTCGGCGCCACCTACCTCGACGTGCACGTCGGACGAACCTTCAGCCCTCCCCACGGCTTCGAGCACGGGGTGACCGTGCACCTGTCGATCGCGACCGACGGAATTCGGCAGGAGGTGGCGACTCCGTCTTACCTGCTGGTCAAGCGTCTATCGCCGCGCGTGCTCGGCTACGCCCGCGCAGGCTTTCCCATCGTGCTCGAACCGGACGCCGCGGTTGGCTTGGAGGCAGGAGTCGGCGGCGCGTATTTTTTCACCGCTAACCTGGGCATCGGCGCCGAGCTCGACTTGAGCCTCTTTTATGGAGCTGCCACCGTCGAGCGCGCGGTGACTGCAATTCCCGTCGCTTCTTTGGCGCTTGGGGTGTTCTTCGATTGGGAGCAATTGCCATGAAGCGCCCGATTCGGCTGACAAAGCTGGCGCTGGCTTTCGTCGCGTTGGCGTTCTGTGCAGCGCCCGTGCCCGGCGACGTGGGCGGCTGCGGTCAAGCGCCGCAAGAGCTCGATCCGGAGACCTTCTTCTGGAGCCTCCAGGGCACCGAGTGCGAGCGCTGCCAGCAATGTGGCCTCGAAACTGCTGCCTGTGAACGTGCTTGCGGCGAGCTCTTGGTGCAGACCGAGTTTCCGAAGGATTGTGTGCCGTTGGTACACGACGGTGAAGTTTGCTTGCGGGCGCTGCAAGACGGCAGCTGCGACGATTACCGCGAATACATGAGCGACAGCGCGCCTAGCATCCCGACGGAGTGCAACTTCTGCCCGCCCGGAGCCGAGCCATGAACCCGCGCCTGGCTTGGGTCTTCGTGGCGGCCTGTGCGTGGGGCTGCGCCGCCTCGCCAACCTTGACCGAGCGGCCCGAGGAGTATCACCTCTACCGCACGGCGCGGCTTGCGCCGACTTTGGAGGAACGCCTCCGCGCTGCCGATCGCTACTTGCGCGAAGTGCCGGGCGGCCCACATACCAAGCAACTTCGAGGCTGGTTCAACCGCACCGAGGAGAAGTATTTTCTCGAGGCGTTCAACCGGCTGCCTAACCTGTACGCCTACGAAGCCGCCTTGCCCAAGGGGCCGCACATCGAGGACGTGAAGTCGCGCATCATGGCCCTCGAAGCGAAGCGCTCCCTGCGCGTCGAGCGCCAGAGCGACGAAGACGCACGTATCGCCGCCACCCAAGCGCGCCTGGCTGACGCCGACACCCAGCGCCGCGCCTTTGTCGCGACCTTCAAGGACTGGGCTGCGCGCCTCACGCAGATCAAGAGCTTCGGCGAGCCCACCTCCGAGCTGGCGGACGAGACCATCTTCGCATTTCGCCTGAGCGAGCCGCGCGGCGCCTGTAAGGGCGACAGCTGCAAGAAGCTTTTGCAGCTGAGCTATCAGGTCCCGGGGGAGCGCGAGCTGGTGGCGCGTGCCGCTTTGCTCGAGGTGCAGCTCGTGCTGGAGCGAGGCCTGCTACAGCGCGCGCGCCTTGCCGGGCCTGAGCTTTGGACTCGCTTGGCCGAAGCGTTGTCGCTCCAGCCCCTGCCTAACCCCACGCTAGAACAGCGCGCTGATGCCGTGAACCGCGCGCGTTTCCTGGTCCGTGCCTTGCTCGAGCCCTCACTTCCGGCCGCCGAATGCCCCGATACGCCCGTCGTGGCACCCGTCTTGCTCGAGCGTCGCTGTCGTGGGCTCAGCGCGCGCATGGTCGCGGGCCAGAACCCCGCCGAGGATGACAGTCTCGAGATAGCTCCGGCCGCGCCCTGAGCTAGGCTCCGCCCCGACCATGCATAGCGCGCCGTTCTTCCCTTACAAGACGCTACCCGAACTCACGTTGGTGCCGGCCCGCGTGTTTCAGGATTTTCCGCCGATCGACATCTCGATCAAGCCCTTCGGTGCGCTGGTGGCTACGGGCGTCTTGCTGGGGTCGCACCTGACCATCAAGCGCGCGCGCCGCATTGGCCTGGACGAGCGCGTGATGTCGTCGTTCATCGCTTGGATCGTCGGCATCGGCTTCGTCGGCGGGCACGTGTTCGACGTGCTGTTCTACTACCCCGAGCGACTCGTGGCCGATCCGCTCTCGCTCTTCAAGGTGTGGGACGGGCTGTCGAGCTTTGGCGGTTTCCTCGGAGCGCTGATCGGCATGCTGATTTGGCGCTGGCGCAACCGCGTGCCGACGTTGCCCTACTGCGACAACGTGATGGCTATGTTCCCCGTCGGTTGGGCCTTCGGCCGCGCCGGCTGTGCGACGGCGCATGATCACCCTGGGGTGCTGAGCGAATCCTGGTGGGCCGTGAACTACCCCGGCGGAGCGCGCTACGACCTAGGCCTGTTGGAGCTGCTGCTTACCATCCCCCTGATGGTTGCCTTCTTGTGGCTCGCCCGGAAGCCGCGCCCTTGGGGGTTTTTCCTGGCCATCGGCTGTACCAGCTACGCGCCGCTGCGCTTCGCGCTCGATTTTCTGCGCGAGCAGGCGCCCATTCCGGGCGACGCGCGAGGCGCCATCGACCCTCGCTATTTCTTCCTGACGCCCGCGCAGTGGGAGTGCTTCCTGCTCTTGGGCGTCGGATTGTTCCTGCTCCGGAAAGTGCTGCGCGACGTCTCCCGCGGCGAAGGCTTCGAGCCCGCGCGCATCCCCGATGCCTTCCAGGAGCCTCCCGTCGTATCAAACGCGAAGACGTAGCGCGCCCGGCGCCAGCTCGGCGCGCAACGGCAACCTGCCGGGCGTCTCGCCGTCCATGTCGACTAGCACTTCGGTACCTGCCGCCATCGCTTCGGCTTCGACCAGTTTGCCGCGCGCGACGCCGACGTCCGGCTGTCCAAGGTGTGAGCCCTTGTAGATGTGCTGCGACAACGCGACGCTTTGCAACTTGGAAAGGTCTTGCAGGGCAACGATGTCCAGCAAACCGTCGGACGGGTCGGCTTCGGGCGCGATCAGCATTCCGCCACCAAAGTAGCGGCCATTGGCCAGCGCGACGTTGAAGATGGGCCCCTCGAACCACACCTGCCCGTCGACGCGCACGCGCACCGGGGCGTTCCTGTACACCAGCAGGGCTCGCAGCGTACCCAGGAAGAACGCAGCCTTGCCGCCCATCCATTTCGGGCTGGCGTTCACGATGCGGTCGGTAAGACCTCCGATACCGAAGCTGGTGATGTTGATGAAGGCGCGCCGCACCAGCTGCCCGTCGTGGCTGGTCACCGACAACAGGCCCAAATCGAGCGGGCGAGGGGAGGCGGTGAGCAGCCGCTCTGCCGCCTCCTCGACGACGTCGCTCAAGCCGAAGGTGCGCCGAAAGTCTCCGCCAGTCCCGGACGGAATCAGACCCAGGTCAGGTCCTTGGGCGACTTGCCCGTCCTCGTTCAGGTAGCCTTGCACGGCGTCGTTCAACGTTCCGTCGCCGCCGACCAGCACCGCGCATTGCACGCCGTCCCGACGAGCTTCTCGGATCAATCTCCCCGCGTCGCCGGGGCCCTCGGTGTGGACGAGCTCGGGCGCGACGCCACCCCGGGTGAGGGCACGGACGATGGCCGCTTTCTTTCGGGCGGCACCGCCGCTGCCGGCGGTAGGGTTCAAGATGACGCGAAGGTGCACGGGCGGAATCTATCCCGCCCCGGTCCCTTCGCGAGCGCCCCGCTGCAAAATCCCCCATCTGAACGCCGAAAGCCTCGCTTTGGCGTCGGCCAGTTGGCCGACTCGTCTGGCCGGTTCGCGTCGGGTACTTGAACGTGGAATCGACGAAAGTTATCGTCCCGTCCGAGCTTTTCCGTTGGCCTGACTTGTCTCTAGGCGCGGAAGCACGGCTCTTACGTTAGTACGATAGGAACGCTAAATCAGATGGCGACTGAGGACGCACGCAAGCTCTTTGTCGCGGGCTTGCCCGAGTCGGTCACGGAGGACGCTCTCCGTGAAGTATTCGAAGCGACGGGTGGCAAAGTAACCGATGTGAGCTTGCCGCGCGATCGCGCGACAGGCCGAGTACGAGGCTTCGGCTTCGTAACATTTGCTTCGTCGGAAGAGGCCGCGTCCGCGCGCGACTCGCTCGACGGATCACTGCAAGCAGGACGACCGATCTCGGTGCGTCCATTCTCCTCCGAGCCTCCGCGCCGTGAAGGCGCCCTGCCGGGTGATCGCCGAGATGCCCCGGTTGGCGGCGGTTTCAGCGGTGGTTTCAGCGGTGGCGGCGGTGGCGGTGGTGGTGGTGGTGGTCCACCTGGCGCTGCGGGCCAGGAAGACCGCACGCTGTACGTCGGCAATCTTCCGTACGACGTCTCGCAGCAAGAGGTGACTTCGTTGTTCACCGACAACAGCTTGCTCGCCCCAGTGCGCATTCATTTGCCCGTCGGTCCGGACGGTCGTTTGCGCGGCTTCGGTTTCGTTACCTGCGCGAGCGCGGACGCTGCCAACCAATCGCTCGGTGTGTTGCGCAACGTGGACGTGCGCGGTCGACGCTTGATGGTCAACATCGCGCACCCGCGTGGCGCTCCGGGCGCCGCACCGGGTCCGCGCCCGCCGCGCGAGGGCGGCTTCGCCGGCGGTGGCGAGCCGCGCTTTACCCCCGACGCGGCGCCGGGAGATCCGGCGCGCGCCCCGATTGACCATAGCCGCACGAGGAATTTTGGTCCGCCGGCGCCTCCTGGCGGCGGTGGTGGCGGCGACTGGGCGGACAAGAAGAAGAAGAAGGGCCGCAAGGGCGGAGAAGGCGTCGCCACCGGGGCCAAGCGTGAGCGCGGCGGCGGCGGGCGCAATTGGGGCAAAGATTCCGACGACGATTGAGCGAAGGTTCATTAGCTGTCGGCCAGTGGGCCAACGCGGGTGGAGACGCCCGCGTTGCGCCCGAACCAAGCCACGTGCTACGACCGGCCCTCTCTGTGGCGAACGGGTGAAACTTCAGCCGAACCTGGCTTGGTTGGCCCTCTCCACCCCCCCGCGATTCGATGATCTTCGACTGGCTATACGGCCTGTTCTCGAGCGACCTTGCCATCGACCTTGGCACGGCGACGACCCTCATCTACGTCAAAGGTAAGGGGATCGTGAGCTGTGAGCCGTCGGTGGTGGCGGTCCAGCGCGATGCTCGCGGCGAGCAGCGTGTGCTCGCTGTCGGCCGCGAAGCTAAAGAGATGCTCGGCCGCACGCCGGGGAATATTCAGGCCATCAGGCCGCTGCGCGACGGAGTGATCGCCGACTTCGAAATCACCGAGGCGATGCTGCGCTACTTCATTCAGCGCGCCAACAACCGAAAGACGTTGGTCAAGCCTCGCATCATCATCTGCGTCCCGTTCGGCATTACCGAGGTCGAAAAGCGCGCCGTAAAAGAGAGCGCCGAGAGCGCTGGCGCTCGCGAGGTTTACTTGATCGAGGAGCCGATGGCGGCGGCGATCGGTGCAGGCCTTCCCATCACCGAGCCGAGCGGCAACATGGTCGTCGACATCGGCGGCGGCACCACCGAGGTCGCCGTGATCTCGCTGGCCGGCATCGTCTACTCGCAAAGCGTGCGTGTCGGCGGCGACAAGATGGACGAAGCGATCGTCGCCTACATGAAGCGCAAGTACAACCTGGCGATTGGCGAGCAGACGGCCGAGCGCATCAAGATCACGATCGGCAACGCCTACCAACTCGAACAGCAGCTGACCATGGAGGTGAAAGGGCGAGACATGGTCGCTGGTGTGCCGAAGACCGTGACCGTCAACTCCGACGAAATCCGAGAGGCTTTGGCCGAACCGCTGAACGCCATCGTGGAAGCCGTGCTGCTGGCGCTGGAGCGTACGCCGCCCGAGCTCGCGGCAGACATCGTCGACAAAGGCGTGGTGCTCACCGGTGGCGGCGCGCTGCTCAAAAACATCGACGTCCTCTTGCGTGAAGAAACAGGCTTGCCCGTGATGGTCAGTGACGACCCGATCAGCTGCGTCGTACTGGGCAGTGGCAAGACGCTCGATAACATCGAGCTCCTGAAGGAAGTTACGATCGGCTGAGGGCCGCGCGGTGGGCTCCTTCAAACGTATCCGAGACACGGCTATCGTCGTGCTGCTGTTGTCGGTGCCGTTCTTTTTCTTGAGAGCGAGCATCCGCAACCCGCAGGACATGAACCCGCTCGTGTCCGCGCTGTCGCGTGTCGGTGCGCCGCTCGAGTACATGGCGTCGGCCGTGGCGCGCTTCATCTCGAGCGGAGTCAGCCGGTACGTGTACTTGGTCGACGTCAAGCAAGACAACAACCGCTTGGCCTACGAGAACGCGCGCCTCACCGCGCGCGTGCGCGAGCTGGAGCAGTCGCAAAGCGACAACCGGCGCCTGCGCCGCTTGCTTGGCCTGCGCGACACCATCGCCCACGAAATGGTGAGCGCAGTCGTGGTCGGGAAAGATACGACGGAATTCTTCCGCGTCGCGCACGTCACGCTCGACAGCCCGCACGCCAGCATCAAGCCAGATATGCCGGTGATCTCACTCGACGGCGCGGTCGGCACGGTGCAGCGCGTGGCAGGCGAAAAAATCGACGTGCAGCTGACCGTGGACAGCGGCTTCGGCGTCGACGTGGTGGTCGAACGCACAGGGGCGCGCGGCTTCGTGCGTGGCGAAGGCGACCGCTCGCGCTACTTGGTGCGCGTGGAGTGGGCGGAGCGCCGTGACGAGGTCGACGTCGGGGACGTGCTCGTGACCAGCGGCGTTGGTTGCCGCTTTCCCAAGGGCATCCCGGTGGCGCGCGTCAAGTCGGTCGAGAAGCGCAAGTTCGGGGTCTATCAGTCGCTGGTAGCCGAGCCCACTGTCGATTTTTCGCGCTTGGAAGAGGTCTTGATCATCCTGATCGACCCCAAGGACTGTGACACGGGCGCTGGCACCGCGCGGCGCGGGAAGAACAAGGGCGGCTGAGCGTGCGGAGCGCGGCTTACTTCGGCGTCGCGATTCTGCTGCTGCTGGTTCAGTCGAACCTGTTCCGCGTGCTTGGGCCGCTGGCTCACCTGCTGGGCGACCGCTTCATGAACGGAGCTACGCCGAGCCTGCTCTTGCCAATGGTGGTTTTTCTCGGTGTTTACGAGCCTTCCATGGCCAAAGGCGCCGCTTTGTCGTGCGCAATGGGTTACGCGCTCGACATCTTGGGCACGGCCCCCACCGGCCTGTACGGCTTCGTGTACGTCGCCGTTTGGTGGCTTTCGCGAGTGGCCGGGGTGCGGCTGACCGCGCAAACGTGGTTGACGCGGGCGTCGCTCGGCTTCGTGTTTGCGCTCGTTCAAGGTGCCATGGTGGTGATCCTGATCGCGGTCTTCGGCACCGACAATCGCCGTCCGGTGAGCATGGCAGGCGTGGTGCTGCCGAACGCGCTGGCGACCGCGCTGCTGTCGCCAGCGTTGTTTCAGCTCGCGCATCGCCTGCGCCGAGGTGGCGTCTCGCGGGCGCCCAACGACGGTGTGGGCTGATGGCGCTGCTCGGCCAGCGCTCCGACGTGGGCGAATTTCGACGTCGTTACCGCTGGCTCGTGCTCACCGTCATCGTCATGTTCTTGATTTTGGTGGGGCGCCTTGTTCAGCTGCAACTCGTCCAGGGTGATCTACATCGCGCTCAGGCGCGCAAGAACATCGTCCGCGAACGCAGCCTGGCCACCACCCGCGGCGTGATCCGAGACACGCAGGGGCGTGTTTTGGCGGCGAATCGGCCATCTTACAACGTGCACATGACCCCGGCCGAGGTGGACCTGACCGAGACCTGGCCGACGGTAGTCAAACTGTTGGCCATCGATGAGCCGGAGAAGGGCGAGCTCGAGCGCAAGATCAAAGGCATTCAGGCGTTGCCCAGCAAGGGCCTGGCGCCGCAGGAAGAGAAGCGACGCGGCCAACAGATTTTGCTGAAAGTCGACGTCGATCGGGACGCCGTGGCCTACCTGGAAACGCACGCGCGCGAGCTCAAGGGCATCGAAGTCTCGCCGCAGCCCGTGCGCTACTACCCGTACGGGGAGCTCGGGGCGCACACGATTGGCTACATGCGCGAGGTCGGGGCCGAAGACTTGGCGCGGCTCGAAGAGCGCGGCTACCGCGCCGGGGACCGCCTGGGCGCGGTCGGCGTCGAGCGGCGCTGGGAGAGCTACTTGCGAGGCGTGCGGGGCTTCAAGAAGATCGTACGCGGTCTTTCGCGGCGAGACGACGTGCAAGCGGTCGAAGCCCGCTACCTCGAAGAGCCGCGTCGAGTTGAGCCCATACCGGGCAGGGACGTCTCGCTGACGTTGGACATCGACTTGATTTCCTCGATTGAGCGCGCCTTTCACGGCCAGCTGGCGGGCGCGGTCGTGGTGGTCGACGTGCGCACCGGGCGCATCTTGGCTGCCTCCTCCAAGCCGAGCTTCGACGCCAACATCGTGTCGGGTGGCAGCGGAGTTAAGGCGGTCGCCGAGACGTTCCGGCGCCTCAACGCCGACCCGCTCAAGCCGACCCTGGACAAGAGTATCTCGGCCGCCTACCCGCCCGGCTCGACCTACAAGCCGTTCAGTGCCTTGGCGGCTTTGTCCGATCGCCTGCTCGACCCAACGACGGAGGTGGATTGTCGTGGCGGCTACGAATACGGCAAGCGCTTCTTTCGCTGTACCGGCGTGCATCGCAACGTGCACCTGCACCAAGCCATCGTCCAGTCGTGTAATACGTATTTTTACGAGCTAGGCGCCCGCGTCAGCATCGATAAATTGGCTTCGGTAGGGCTGGACTACGGCTTCGGCGTCAAGACCGGCATTGGCATCAATCCCGAAGCGCGCGGTCGCATGCCCACGCGCAGCTGGTACACCCGGCGCTACAAAGAGGCGTTTCGTGGCGGTTTTACGCTGCTTTCATCTATTGGTCAGGGCGCTACTACCGTCACCGTATTGCAGCTTGCGCTGGCCTACGCCGCCCTCGCGAACGGCGGCACGCTGTACCAACCGCAAGTGGTGCGCAGCATCGAGACGAGCGACGGCACTATCGTGCAAGACTTTCCGCCGCGCGTACGGCGCTTGATTGAGCCAGATCAAGAGCATCTCAATTGGGTCAAGGCCGCGCTAGAGGGCGTCGTGACCGAGAAGACCGGCACCGCCTACAAGGAACGCTCGGCCAGCGTCGACATGGCCGGCAAGACGGGTACGGCTCAGGTCAGCCACGTCACCCCGCGCGGCGTCGATCCTGCCAAAATCTGGTACTTCAACCGCGACCACGCCTGGTTCTCGGGCTACGCGCCGTCGCGCTCGCCCGAGATCGCGATCGTGGTGTTGGTCGAGCACGGTGGAGGCGGTGGTAAGAACGCCGTGCCAATCGCCATGCGCGTGGTGCGCGACTGGCAAAAGATGAAAGAGAAGCGTCTGTCTGCCAAGGACGACGCGGTGCCCGGAGCCAAGGCGAACTGATGGCCGTCGCGGGACGCATGATGTTCCGGCGCGGGCCGTCGGTCGACATGAAGCTGCTGCTCGGCGTGGTCACCATAGCGACGCTGGGCTTAGTGAATCTGTACAGCGCCACCAGCGTGTACGCGGACACCGCAACGCGCGCCCGCCTCGGCGACATCTACGTTACGCAGGTGTACTGGATGGTGGTGGGCGGCCTCTTGGCCATCTTGGTCGCCGCCATCGACTACCGTCACTACGAACGCTTTGCGAACCTGGTCTACGCCGGCGGGGTGTTTTCGTGCAGTTTGGTGTTCGTGCTGGGCAACAGCATGCGCGGGGCCGTGCGCTGGATTCAGATTGGTGGCGCCACCATCCAACCCAGCGAGTTCATGAAGGTGCTGCTGATCGTGATGATCGCAAAGCACATCCACAACGACCACAAGAACGAGCCGCGCACGCTGGTGGACTTGGCCATACCGGGTGTGGTGGTGCTGGTGCCGGTGGCATTGGTCATGGCCCAGCCGGATCTAGGTACGGGTCTCATTCTGTCGCTGACCGCGTTCACGATGCTGCTGATGACGCGTATCCGTCGGCGCACACTGGCGGCGCTGGTAGTGGCAAGTGTCGGCGTGGCGTGGCTCGGCTGGAACTACGGCATGAAGCAGTATCAGAAAGATCGCATCACGAGCTTTCTGGATCCTGAGCACGACAAGACCGGCATCGGGTGGCACGCGCTGCAGTCGCAGACGGCCATCGGCAACGGCCAGCTGTTGGGCGAGGGCTACATGCAGGGGACGCAGAACCAGTTCGGCTTCTTGCCCGACCAATTCTCGGACTTTCCCTTCGCCGTTTTCGCCGAAGATTGGGGCTTTCTGGGCTGCATCGCCCTGCTATGCGTGTATTGCTTTATTTGCATTTACGCCATTCACGTGGCGTCGCAGGCCAAAGACCGTTTCGGCGCCGCGCTTGCCATCGGCATCGGCGCGCTGATTTTTTGGCATGCCATCTTCAACATCGGCATGGCCATCGGTGTGCTTCCCGTGGTGGGCGTCACGCTGCCGCTGTTCAGCTACGGCGGCTCCAACGTCGTCACCACGCTAGTCGGTCTAGGCCTACTCATGAACGTCTCGATGCGTCGCTGAACGCCCGAGAGTTTTCACAGGGAGATCGGGAGATCGGGAGTCGTGCGAGCCCTGAATTTGGGGCGCAAAGCTCGTTCGTCTTTCGCGTCGCCCCTGGTTAGTGCGGTAACGGCTACTTGAGGTGCAACGCAAGCAACGCAACGACGCGGCGCCCCACTGCACGCTCGCACGACTCCCGATCTCCAGATCTCCCTGTGAAATTCAGGGAGCCGTTGGGACCGTGATCCGAATGCTTTGCGACTCTTCGCTGCCTTGGACGTACCAGAGCTCGATGAAGTCGTTGGCCTGGGCCTGCATGGTGAAGTCGTAGCGGGAGTCGGAGCCCGTGACCTGGCCGGCGATCAAATTGGTGTTGTGGTTCCAGGCGATGACTTCGGCGTCGGGCGCGGCCACGCCTTGCAGGCGAACCAGCCCGTTTTCGTCCGGCGCGGTGATGTCCGGCCGATTGGGGGGCGGCAACGGCAGCGTCGGCGACAGGCAACTGACGAGGCCAAGCCCCGCCGCAGCCAAGGCCAGCCGGCGCAACAGACGAAACATGGCCTGGGCTCTAGCACACAACATGCCCCTGCCGTGCGCCGGCCCCGCGCCAGCCCCAGGGTCAGTAAGCACTCGTAACTATTGACGTTCGGTCGACTCCGCGGCGCTTGAGCTGGGCCTCGAGCGCAACTAGGTTGATAGGGGGTGCCAACTCCGTTGCCGAGGCGCTGACAGGCACACCTCAAATAGTGGGCCGTTTCCGGTGGAACTTGCTAGCGCCAGCCTGGACATCTGATGGGCACGTCTTGGCAGCTTGAGCACTTTCGTCCCTTGCTCCGGCCATTGCCGCTGCTGAGCCTCGGTTTTCTGTACCTGCATTGGAACGACGGGGCGCCGCGCGCCGCCCGCGTGGAGTCCGACGCCGCCAAAGCGCTCATCATCGCGCTCAAAGTTCGCGGGCTCAGTGCCAATCCCGAAGACGTGCACTTCATTCCCAAGTCCCCCTACCCCTGGGACCTTTCGATCGAGCGCGTTCGCGCGGTGGTGCGCGCGCATCACGACGTCAACGACCCCTACGACATTTACGCGGTCGAGACGCGCGTAGCGCCGGGCGGCGCGCTGCTGGAAATCGACTCGATACACAACTTGAGCGACACCTCGGCGGCCGACGAACAAAACCTGGTCGTCAGCGACATGCGCGCCGCTTGGTCGATTGGCACCAACGACACCATCGCCTCCGTGCAGTTCGCCGATTTCCGAGGCGAGCCGGCGCCGCACGGTCCCGGCTGGAACCGGCCGCGCATTTGGCAAAACGCAGTTACCAACTTGCAAGAGACCGGCGAGCTTTCAGGCGTGGGACGGCGCGCCTTCAAGCTCGAGCCCGCGGCTTACAAAGTGGTGCTGGGCTTCGCGCGCGGCACCCTGCTGATCGACGCAGATTCGCACAAAATCAGCATCGCCGAGCACGGCAAGCCGCTCGAGGGCGAGCGCTACATCAAAGAAGTCACGCCGCCAAAAGCGCGGCCCGGCAACTTCGTGACTTGGGCGGTCGACCGCGTGCGCGCGCTGCCTTGGTTCGGTGACGAACGCATGCAATGGCTGAAGGCCGTGGCGTTTGGCGGTCGCGATCAGCTCGAGCAGATCGTGAGCAGCGTGACGGGTGACGACGGCTCCGCGACCGTTAAAGAAGAACTGGGCGATTTGTTCGCTACCGGCAGCGTCGCTCAGACCAATCCCGAGACAGGCTGGCCACCGCCGCCGATGGATCCCATGCTCGATCCGCCGATCCCTGGCGAAGGCAAGTGGGGCTCGCTCGAGAAGGATCCGTTCGTGGCCCGGAACCCGGGCGCGCCCTGCCCGTTCGTGTTCTCGTTCATTCGCACCGATCGCAAGCGGATGTACTCGCAGGTCTTCGTGACGCTTTGGGATCCACGACAAGTGGAGCTGCACGCCATGAGCGGCACCGTCGAGCCTATCAGCGCCACCGGCGAAACCGGACCCGGCCAAGTGCCGCGCAACCCGCAGATTCTGAAGCGCTTCGTCGGCGCCTTCAACGGCGGGTTTCAGGCGGGTCACGGCGAGTTTGGCATGATGGCCGAGCGCACCTTGTACCTGCCGCCCAAGCCGTACGGCGCCACCGTGGCCGAGCTGGACGACGGCTCGACGGCATTTGGCACGTGGCCCGAGGCGCCGGACGTGCCGACGAACGTCATCTCGTTTCGCCAGAACATGACCGCGCTGGTCGAGAACGGCGACTTGAATCCGTGGAAGCGCCACTGGTGGGGCGGCTTGCCACCGGGTTGGACCGAAGAGAGCCGCACGGTGCGCAGCGGCCTGTGCATGACCAAAGAAGGTTTCGTCGGTTACTTCTACGGCGGCAGCGTCGACCCCGACGTGCTGGGGCTGGCCATGCAGCGCGCTCACTGCAGCTACGGCATTCACCTCGACATGAACCCGGGCCACACCGGGCTCGAATTTTATCGCGCTGGCCCCAAAGGCTCGCTACCCAAGTTGACGCGCAAGCTGGACGAGGGTTGGGAGGCGCGCGGCGCCGTGCCTGGCCTTCAAGGCTGGGAGTTCATGTCGCGCCGCATGATGAAGTTCATGGCGCTGATGAACTTTCCTCGCTACGTCAACGTCGAGCAACGCGACTTCTTCTACCTCACGCTGCGCGAAATTTTGCCCGGAGAGCCGCTCTCGCCGCGCGTTCAGCCTGCCGAGCCCGGCGAAGGCGCCTGGCGCGTGGATGGCTTGCCGCAGCATGGCTGGCCCTACGCGGTGGCAACCACGAACCTGCGCTCCGATGCGAACGAGCCGGAGTTCCGCATCGGCTTGATCAAGCTCGACGCCAAGCTGGTGCGAGTCGAGCAGGCCGGGGATTTGGATCCGCAGGTCGTCGTCGAGCTGCGCGGGCAGAGCGAAGCCGGGCCGGGCCAGGTCACGTTGTTTCATGCTGACAACGTCGGCTTCCACATCGCGTACCAGCCGAGGGTCAAAGGCGCGCAGCGCGTCACCTCGGGGTTTCCGGCGGACACACCCGCCGCCAAGGACGCAGGCGCGGTCATGGGCATCGATCCCAGCGGCGCCCTCATTTACGCGCGCGTCGCGGGAGGTTCGCACCCGACCGGCGACGGTGACCGCCTGGCCGCGCTGCTCACCGAGCTGGGTTGCCAGACCCTATTGTTCTTGCCCCGGCCGGTCGCGGCGCTTTTCGGCAACGCGGGCGAGGCTTCAACTGCGCCGGGGCTGGGCGTCAAGCTCGTGCGCAGCTCGGGCCCCGGCGCGCGTCGCCTCTTCCCCGACACGGCCATCGTCAAGCCGACGAGGTGGGCACCGCTTCAGCAGAAGCGCGTCAGGTACCGGTGAGTGGCCAGCTTACGTTTGCCTACGTGAACACACCACGCCGGCTCGCTGCATGCGCTTTTTTGGCTGGCTCCAGGCGTCGCCGGCGCCCGCGCGCAGCGGTCACCGCGGTCCAAATTCCGCCAATACTTCTCGCCAACTCTGAGGCGGGGAGGTATCTTTACGCGACTAAATTCCCCGGCAGGCCTGTTCCAACGTCTAAAGTCGGACCGCGGGCCGCCGCGGTTCGCTGAATGACTAGCGAAACGCAACGCACCAGGGTTTCCAAGACCAGCCGCCAGCGCAGGGTCAGAGTAAAAAAGCAGAGAGAGCAGCATCGATGAGCGACAAGGCGAGTTCGGACCTCGACGTGTTTGACGGGCTGGCGGCGAAGAAATCTCGACCGGGCACACCCGCACCCGCACCCGCGCCGCTACCCAGCAGCCGTGGCCCAGTCCCGCCGCCCTCGGCGACCCGGCAGAAGACGCTCCTTGGCTTGCCCGCGCCGACAAAGCCGGGTGCGCCCCCACCGCCGCCGCGCAGCAGCATGCCTCCTGCACCCCCGCCGCCGCGCAGCAGCATGGCGCCCGGCACCCCTCCGCCGAAGACACAGCCGGGTGGCTTCCCACCGCCGCCGCCTCCGCCAAGCATGAGCGGCGCACCCAAGCCGCCGCCCATGCCGGGAATGTCGGCCGCGCCGCCACCCCCGCCGCCTCCGCTCGCCGCCCCCAGGGGCAAAGACGAGGACGAGACGACGCCACTGCCTCAGCTCAAGCCGCCACCAGCGCAAGCGGCGCCCGACCAGCCGGCGGCCGCCGCCGGCGGCAAGCCCGGCGTGGACATCGACTGGGACGACGAGGACGAAGCCACCCAGGTCTTCGACAAGGGCTTCGAAGACACCGCGCGTGCCCTGCTGCACAGCGCTCCGCCGCCCCCTCCAGCCGCAGGCGCACCGCCTCCAGCCGCAGGCGCACCGCCTCCAACGTCGCGCGCGGCTGGGCTCGTCGGTCGCCCGCTCAGCGTGCCGCCGCCATCGGTGCCGCGGGCGCCCCTGCCGCCTCCGCCCAAGGCGCAACCGTTGCCGGCAGCGCCCACGTTCGAGCAGCCCGTGATGGCCTCACCGTCCATCACGTTGCCGCAGCAGCGCAGCAGCCGTGGCGGTTTGTGGATGGTCATCGCGGCCGTCCTCGTCATCGGCGCTGGCGCCGCCGCCTACGCCCTCATGCCCAAAAAGGGCTCCTTGGTCGTCTCGGTCTCGGGCCCCGGCGGCAAGGCCATCGACGGCGTTCAGGTGTACGTCGACGGCACGCAGCGCTGC
>JAYUYU010000681.1:0-4271 GCA_043752365.1 Myxococcales bacterium
TATTTCCCGGGCAACCCGGAAGGGGAGTGGAACTTCAAGCAGGCTGGCGCGGCCTCCAAAGAAGCTATCGAGAACTGGCCGACGCCGATCATGTTCAGCGGCGCCGAGGTTGGCTCGGGCGTCACCACCGGTACGCGCTTGTTCTCCGAGACGGATGAGCAAAACCCCACCCGCAAAGCTTATCAATTGTCGGGGGGCGTTGGTGATGGCGGCCGACTCAGTTGGGACTTGACGGCGGTCTTGTACGCCGCGCGCGGGCTAGAGCCCTTTTTCAAGGCGGTGAGGGACGGCTACAACGAGGTCGGTGACGACGGAGTGAACTATTGGAGGAGCTCGCCCAACCGAGGTCATGCCTACCTGGTGAAGAAAGATCCTGACGGCAAGTACCTTGGCTGGGCGATGGACGAGCTTGTCGTTGGCTCGAAGCGAAACCTACTTCCCAAGACGGCTCCGCTTTCCAAAGCAGGTTGGCAGGCGACCGCGAATCCGGGCGGCGACGGGGCAGCGCAGGCCGTAGACGGCGACTACGAGTCTCAGTGGGGCACAGGTCGCCCCATGGCAGTCGGAGATTGGATTGCCGTGGATATGGGCCAAGCCACCCTCATCAACCGCATCGAGCTGGACCAGCATTGGACCGGCGGCGAATACCCCCGCGGCTACGAGCTGTACTTCTCTGACGACGGTTCCTCCTGGGGCGCCCCGGTCACGGAGGGCCGCGGCGCGGCAGTCACGATTATCGCTTTCGAAGCGCATAGCACCCGCTATCTAAAAGTGGTGCAAACCGGTGTTCTGTCAGAGGAATACAAAAACACCAAAAACCCCTGGATGATGCGCGAGCTTTCCGTATTCCTCGAGGCCCCGTAAATTCTGACTTCGCGAGGCGGTGTGGCAACCTCGGCGAGTGCGAAGCCGAGTGCGAATTCCCCTGGCAGCTTGGTTCGCTTTCGGAGTGGCGTGTGCGCCAGCGGCCCCCACCCCGCACCAGGTCCCTCCTGGAGCCGTCAGGAGCGCCGCCGCCTCGCCGCCGAAGTTGCCGAGCGTGACGCAAAAGACCCCTACTCCGGCGAGAGCAACCGCCCCGGTGTTGCTGGTCGTCATCGTCGATCAGCTCGCAAGCTGGGTGTTTCAGGCGCGTCACGACAGCCTGGCCAGCGACGGCGCGTTCGCGAAGCTCATGCGGGAGGGATTGTACGCGCCCGAGACCTGACGCGCAGATCATCGCGCTGTCGTTGAAAGATCGCGCCGCCATCCCCGGCGGAGGCCGAAAACCCGACGCCGCCGTGTGGTTCGAGCCGTCGCGGGCGGCGTTCGTCACCTCGAGCGCCTTCGCCAGCCAGCTCCCGCGCTTTGCCAGTCGCGCGAACGTCGAGTGGAAGGCGCTGCTGCGCAGCAGCTGGAGTCCGCTCGACACGGGCTGGCTGGCCAAGCACGCACGGACTCCCGACGAACAAGCCGGCGAAGCTGATTTCGGTCTCGGCATTCGCTTCCCTTACGACCTGTCGAAGGCCAAGGACCCGGCTCGGGTGATGCGCGGCTACCCGGCCGCTGATCGTGCGGTCCTGCAGCTGGCGAGAGGCGCTCTAGCCGAGCTGACCAACGATGCCGAGCACGATCATCCCCTGTTGCTCATGCTGTCGCTGTCGGCTTTCGACTACGTGGGTCACGTACACGGCCCCGATTCGTGGGAGAGCTGGCAAATGCTGCGCGAGCTGGACCGCGCCCTGGCCGACTTTTTCTCGGAGCTCGAGCGCCGTTTCGGTAGCCGGCTAGGTATCTTGCTCACGGCCGATCACGGCAGTGTCGTCTTGCCGGAGACGGCAGGCGACGCACGGGCACGTCCGTGGTGTGGCGGATCCGCGCCCGATCCTTTCGAGCGTCCGTGTGTCAAAGGCGAGCGGCTGTTTCGCGACGACCTGGAAGCGCGCCTAGAAAAAGCGGCTCACGCCGCGCTCGGCCCGGGAAAGTGGATTCGCGCGGCGGTCGAGCCTTTTGTCTACTTTACACCCGAGGTCGCGGCTCTACCGGCAGCTCGCCGGGCCAAGCTCGAAAAAGCCAGCGTGGCCGCGCTCGAGCGGCACCCCGGCATCGCGCGCGTGTTCACGAGTCGCGCCTTCGACAAGCCGTGTCCGCCGTCCAGCGACGAGACGCTCGAGGCGCTGGTTTGTCGCTCGTTCCGGGACGACGCGGGCGACCTCTATATCGTGACTCGCCCCGGCAGCTTCTTCGATCCGAACCTGGTGCGCGCGCACGGCATCAACCACGGGTCGCCCTACCTGTACGACCGCGCGGTGCCGCTATTTCTACGCGCGCCGAACCGGGCTCGCGCGGGCGTGACCATGCGTGAGCGACTGCGCCCCGCCGATTTCACGGCAACGGCTGCTCACTTGCTCGGGATCGCGCCGCCGCGTGGCGCCCACGGCGGGCGTGATTTGTCGAAGCCGTGAGCGCGACACGCTTGAGCGTTTAGTTAGAGACCCATGCAGTTGGCGTAGTACGTCGTCGTGGCGGGCCAATCCGAGAACACGCCCAGCACGCCGACATTTTTTGCGAGCACGTCGAGCAACGTGAACGCGTCGCCATCGTTGTTGATGACGGGTTTAACGGACTGAAAGTAGTACCCGCCGCCGGCCGCCAGCGGACCCGAGCGCTCAAGAGTCCAGGTGATGATGTCGAGCTTGGCCGCTTTGGCAGCCTTGGCGTAGCTAGACGGTACGATCTTGCCGGCCTCGGTCGTCACCAGCGCCCACATGGGCGGCGCGATGATGTTGATTCCCTTGGCGCGAACGTCAGCCATGCCCGCGACTGCCAGGTCGTAGCCGCCCGGCGCGTCGACGCGATCGTCGAGGTACACGGCCTGCTTGCCGAAGCGACGCTCGTGCGCCAGCCAGTACACGACGTCGTTCACGTTGAACGACTGGGGCCAGACATTGCGCGGCGAAATCCCCGCGGCCTTGTACTCATCGATCATCTGCTGGGCGTACATTTCCTGCGTGTAGTCGCCCTGAAACGGCATCGGAACGTTCGCCGCCTTGAGCTCGGGCGTGAACTTGCGACCGAGGCTCGAGATCAGCTCGATGCTCTCGGCGTGCGTGACGAGCGTGCCGCAGGTCGAGTAGAGATCCGTGCGAAAGTTGGGCGTGCCCCCCAGGTACTCCGCCACGGTGGTCGCCTTCGAGTTCGAGGCGTCCATCTTGCCGCAGAGGGTCTTGAACTCGTCGACCGTGATGTCGCTGGTGCAACAGCTGGCCGAGGCAGGCGTACCGGTCGCCGCGTCTGCGGGCACGAACGGTTTGCTACACTTGGCGGCCAGCGGCGTGGCCAAGATGTTCGTGGTGGTGTGCAGGTCGCACTGCGAGTGCCGGCAAACCAGCTGACGGTCCTTCGTAAAGGTCACGTCGCATTCGAGGATGCCGGCGCCCATGCGCGCGCCCGCCTCGTAGGATTCCTTCGTGTGCTCGGGAAACTGCAGCGGAGCGCCACGATGTCCGATTGAAAAGTCCGACGAGCGCATTTCCTTTTCGGAACACGAGGCAAGCTTCTGCTTCAGCGGTCCCTCGTCCATGTCTTCGACCAGGTAGAAGGGGCGCGGTCCCAGCTGCACCTTCAGCTGGTCGCGCTTGAACCACTTGAACGGCTTGGGCAGGCCGAAAACGAGCTGATCGCTAGTTTCGGCGACGTTTTCGTCATGGCCAGCGCTGGCGACGGGCGCGCCGTTGCACGCGGTTACGACTGCTGTGGCTGCCAGCACGGCAAAGCTTCGAAGCTTGAGTTGATTCATTCTCGTCTCCTTCGTCCCGATATTCAGGACGCGAGACCCTACGCGTCCACGGGAGCATGCCGGGCGGCGCGAGCGCAACGTGTTCGTGCATTCGCCTTGACGGTTGTCCACCCAAACTGACTCCGCTCGACGGTTCAGTGCCGGTCAGGCGACGAGAGTCCGCGGGACGTCAGTTACTATGGCCGGCGTCCACGGTTGTCGTATGAGAGCACCATGCAACGAACGCTCGCGGCTGCTGCGGTTGGCATGGCGGTTTTGCTAGCGCCGCTGGCTGCTGCTGCCAATCCGACGAGCGAGCAAGAGGCCCCGTTGCTGGCGCAAGAGGAACGTCAGCCGCGGCCCCGCTACGCGCCTGACTTTCGACGCTTTGGACTGTGGGACTATCTGGGCACCGGAGTCCTCACCGGGGCGTATTACCTCGTCGAGTTCACGCAAAAAGGTCCTACCAGCGCAACCTGGGCGGGAAATTTGCCGCTCGACCGTCCAGCCCGCG
>JAYUYU010000682.1:0-4266 GCA_043752365.1 Myxococcales bacterium
GGGTACTTGGGCGCCGTCAACTACCGCTTCTCACACTACGAGGTCGCGGCGACCTACGGCTCGACCAATACCAAAGAAACCGCCTGGGACGCCTCGCCCCAAAACCCGATCAGGCTGAGCGTGACCAAAGAGGTGCGCGGCATCGGCTACAAGCTCGCCTACCACATGGAACCGGTCGTCTTCTCGGTCGACGGCATGATTCTCCGTTACACCTGGCACCGCGGCGAAGTCCAAAACGTCAACACCGTCAGCGCCGGCATGCTTGCCGAGTGGTGAGAACCCGAGCCTTAGAAAACTACACTCTGCAAACTCGTTACGTTGGGGAAGCTGCCGGACTTCACGGCAGCGCCCCAATTCGTGCCGTCTTTGCTGACGAAGAACTGCCAGTCTTTGATGCGGCCGTTGACCACGTCCCCCTGACGCGGTAGGTACGAAAAGCCGGTGACTGGCTGAGCCGTCTTCATATCGACGACCAGCTGATGCGGCAGCGCGGCGTCGTTCACGTCGTTCGGCGGGTGGTCCCAGGACGTGTGCCAGAAGGTCGCGGTGTTGCCGTCGATGGCGTCTGTAGCTGGTGCTTGCTGGTCTATGGTTTCTTGCGAGTCGGCCATGACCGTCCAGCCGGCACGGTTGATGGCCACGTTGCCAGTGGTCATGATCTGCAGCTCCGCCACGGAGCTCCAAACCTTCCCGGATTGCTCGGAGATGGCTACCAACTTGGCGTAGCGGTAGGCAGTTGAACCGCCGCCGCCAGTGCCAGCCGTGCCGCCGCCACCGGTTCCGCCGGCGCCAGCGAGCGTGCCGCCCATGCCCGCCATGCCACCAGCGGTTGCACCGCCCGAGCCACCGCTCGGCTGGCCACCACCAGTGCCGGCCGTCGCGCTACCCGCGGCGCTCAACGTGCCGGCCGTTGCTGTCGAGGTATCGCCCGCGGTGCCACCACCACCGGCGGTGGTTCCACCGGCAGCGGTATTGCCCGCCATACCCCCGACGAGCGGGTCCGAGCTCAGGTCCCCGGTGTGCGTGGCCTGCGCACACGCGACGCCCAAAGCTAGAAAAGAAACCGCGCCGGCGGCCATCCGCCCAACCTGCCTGACTAATAGAGTTGGCACACTGGTGATTGCCCGCAGCTCGGAAATTTCATCCCTTGTCGCTTGCCCGGCAGCCGAAAAACAAAGAAATCCGCAAGCGGACGCAGAGGTTGGGGAGGATTCTTTTGTCGCGAGTCGGGGCATCGAATAGGTGGATGGCAATGATTTCGATAGCGCAGGGGCACGCTTCTTGGTTGGGCCTCGTGGCGTTGAGCGCCGCGGCCGGCGGCTGCGGGCAAAGTCACGAAGCCGCAAGCAGCAAGCCGGCGAGCGGGCCCGCGGCAGTCACGTCGGCGGCCACGGCGCCGCCCGAGCCGCCGAGCAGCGAGCCTCACCTCAGGAACCTGAGGCAGCTCACCTTCGGGGGCGAGAACGCCGAGGCTTACTGGTCGTTCGACGGCAAGCAGCTGTCCATGCAGGCACATCAGGGTGAAGGCTGCGACCAAATCTACCGACTGACACCGGGTTCGGCGCCGGTACGGGTGTCGAACGGCAAGGGCGCGACGACTTGCTCGTACTTCCTGCCGGGCGATCAAGAGGTCATCTACGGCTCGACACACCTGGCTGGCGACGCCTGCCCGCCCAAGCCCGATCGCAGCCAGGGCTACGTCTGGGCGCTCTACGACAGCTACGAAATTTTCCGCGCCAACGTCGACGGCTCGAACATCAGGCAAATTACCAATTCGCCCGGCTACGACGCCGAAGCCACGGTGTGCAAGAAGGACGGCTCCGTCGTGTTCACGTCGGTGCGTGACGGCGACATCGAGCTTTACCGCATGAACGCCGACGGCTCGGGAGTGAAGCGCCTGACCCACTCGCCCGGCTATGACGGCGGCGCCTTCTTCAACGAAGACTGCTCGAAGCTGGTTTGGCGCGCCTCGCGTCCGAAAGGCGCGGCGCTCGAAGAATTTCGTGCGCTGCTGGCCAAGCAGTTGGTGCGACCCACCAAGCTCGAGCTGTACGTGAGCGACGCGGATGGCGGAAACGCCACGCAAGTCACCTACCTCAACACGGCTGCGTTTGCGCCGTTCTTTTACCCCGGTTCAAAGCGCATCATTTTCTCGAGCAGCCACGGCGACCCCAAGAGCCGTGAGTTCGATTTGTGGGCGATCAACAGCAACGGCACTGGGCTGGAGCGCATCACCAGCACCCCCGGCTTCGACGGCTTTCCGATGTTTTCACACGACGGCAAGACGTTGGTCTTTGCGTCGAATCGCGCGACGGCGCCTGGCCAGCACGACACCAACGTGTTCTTGGCAGACTGGCGAGCCGAACCGCAAACCGTCACGGAACCGACGGGCGCCGATCGCATTCAGAAGGACATCGCTTGGCTGGCAGATCCAGCCCGGGAAGGGCGGGGTTTGGGTACGAAGGGCCTGGCGGCGTCGGGCGAGTTCATCGAGCAGCGTTTCAAGGCCTTGGGTCTCTTGCCAGCCGGCGATAAGGGCACGTACCGCGACGCTTTCGAGGTCGCCAAGCGCGTGCTGGTCGGTAAAGAGTCGAGCTTGGCGCTAGCCGGTGCCAGCGTCGCGCCAGAGTCGTTTCAGCCGCTGGCCTTTTCCGCGCAAGGCAAAGTCGAAGCCGAGCTGTTGCTGGTCAACTACGGAGTCGTGGCCAAAGAGTTGAAGGTCGACGACTACCGCGGCATTTCGGCCAAGGGGAAAATCGTCGTCGTGCGCCGCTTCGTGCCCGAGACGAAAGAGCTGGCCGAGCCGGTCAATCAACGCCGCTACGGTGACCTCTGGTACAAGGCCGTGACCGCGCGCATGGCGGGAGCCGTCGGGCTCGTCGTCGTCGACGCGCCGCTTCCAACCGCCAATGCCAAAGACTGGAAAGCGCCGGACGAAGCCAAGTTTCCAGAGCTCATCCGCGAAAACTACGGCGACGCCGGCCTTCCGGTGGTGGTCGTAAAACGCGCTGCATTCGCAGGCGTGCTGAGACAGCTGGAGCAAAAGCAGAAGGTGGTTGGCAGCGTCAACGTCGCGCTGACCTACGAGAAGCAGGCGGCCTTCAACGTCATCGGCCGCATCCGCGCCAACGCGCCGGCCGCCGAGCGTCTGCCCGGCGAGCTGGTGATCGGCGCGCACTACGATCATCTTGGCTATGGCGGCGCGCACTCGCTCACGCCAGAAAGCACGGCGGCGCACCTCGGCGCCGATGACAACGCCTCGGGCGTGGCCGGCATCTTGGAGATTGCACGGGCCTTGAAGGCCGCACCCAAGCTCAAGCAAGACGTGCTCGTCATGGCGTTTTCGGCCGAAGAAAGCGGCGTGCTCGGCTCTTCGCATTTGGTGCACGAGCCACCGCCCGGCCTCGACCCCAAAAACTTCCGCGCCATGCTGAACCTGGACATGATCGGGCGCCTGCGCGACAACCAGCTCACGGTGCTGGGCGGCAAAACCGCGACGGCTTGGCAAAGCTTGGTCCCGGCTGCTTGCGAGCGCGCACGCATCGACTGCGCCCTGGGCAGTGACGGTTACGGTCCGAGCGACCAAACGTCGTTCTACGCGGCCGGCGTGCCGGTGCTCCATTTCTTCAGCGGGTCGCACGCTGACTATCACAAGCCCAGCGACTCAGCCGATCGCATCAACGCCGGCGGCGCCGCGCAGATTGCCCTGCTCGTGACGGACATTGCGTTAGCCGTAACCGACGCGCCAGCGCCGCTAGGCTTTCAAGCCGTTGCGCCCGAGGCGCCCCAAGGTGACGTGCGCTCGTTCAACGCCTCGCTGGGTACCATTCCCGACTACGCAGGCCCCACCGACGGCAGCGGAATCTTGCTCGCCGGCGTGCGACCGGGTAGCGCGGCCGAGAAAGCCGGCATCAAGCGTGGCGACACGCTGGTCGCGCTCGGCAAGACCGAGCTGAAGAGCTTGCACGACCTGATGTTCGTGCTCAACGGCGCCAAGCCCGGCCAAACCGTCAGCGTCCGCGTCAAACGCGACAGCAAGCTACTCAACCTGCAAGTCACCTTCGAAGAGAAGGCCCCGCGCAAAGAGTAACGGCTCGAGATTTCACAGGAGATCGGGAGATCGGGAGTCGTGCGAGCGAGCAGGTTGGGCGCCAGCATCGTCACGTCTCTTGCGTCGCGCCTTCCCCGAGCCGTTACGGCTCGCGATTGCGACTTGTGACCTGTGCCGACTTTGTGCCCGACCCAATGGTCTGCGGTGCATTGTTC
>JAYUYU010000683.1:0-10535 GCA_043752365.1 Myxococcales bacterium
AGGTTGCTGACGCTGATGCCCTGACCGAAGGCGGCTGAAGCGGTCTCGACCTGCACCCAGCCGCGGCCGCGCGGACGCAAGGTGCCCGAAGCCTCGCCCGGCACCGCAATGCCCGGCCTCTCGCCGAAGCCGAAGCGCCGAAACGCGTCGTACAGCTTGTCTTCACCCAGGCCCAGCCCAATTTTGGCCGCGCAAATGTTCGAAGAAATGGCCAAAATTTGCGAGATTGTGAGCCACTCCGCCGGGTGAGTGTCGCGAATGAGCACGTTGTCGACCGGCATCACACCCTTCTCGCAGTACAGCTTCTGCGTGGGCGTGATCAATCCAGCCGCCAGGCCCGCGGCAACCGTGAACATTTTCACGCTCGAGCCGGGCTCGTACGTCACCGAAGCCGAGCGCTCCTTGCGGTCACCGGGCTCGGCGTCGCCATAGTCGTTCGGGTTGTAGAAAGGCCAGCTGGCGAGCGCCAGAACTTCCCCGCTGTTCGGATCGACCACCACCACCGAGCCGCTCGCGGCTTCGAACTCGCGCGCCGACTGCATCAGCTCGCGCTCGGCCGTATACTGAATACCTTGGTCGATGGTCAGATAAATGTTGTGACCCGCCAGCGCCTGCTCGTCTTCGATGCCGTCGGAGAACAGCAAGCGACCCGAGCGATCACGCAAGCCCGTTAGCTTATCGACGCGGCCCTTCAGGTCCTCGTTGAGCGCGAATTCCAGGCCGTCCTTGCCCTCGCCATCGGGCGCCACGAAGCCCAAAAGCGGTCCAGCCAGCTCGCGCCGTGGGTAGTAGCGACGACCTTCGCCTTCGACCACCAAGCCGCGCAAGCGCGACGCCAACGGACCCTCGCTGGCTAGTCCGCGAATCTTGTCGGCCTCGGCCGCGCTGATCTGGCGCTTGAGCCAGGCGAAGCGACGCTTCTGCAGGATGCGCTTCTCGATCTGCCCGGCGTCGAGCGACAGCACCTGCGCGATGCGGTTGGCCGCGTCGCGCGCCACCACCGGCACTTGACCGGGCGACACCCCGCGTAACAGCTCGACCGCGTCCATGCTGACGCTGGGCACTTCGACGCTCACGGCCAGCGCGCTGCCGTTGCGATCGTACAGAGCGCCGCGCTTGGGCAAGACGTGCAGGCGGCGCTGGCGTTGACTCTCCGCCAGCTCGCGCCAAGCCGGGCCGTCCTCGACCATCAGCGAGTAGCCGGCCGAGACCACCAAGCCCAAACCCAGCGCGAGAAAGCCCGACAGAATGCCCATGCGAATGCGGATCCAACGGTCGCGCGCTGGCGTGTTCGGAGCACGGTTCTCGACCGTCTGGCGCGGAGCCTGGGCAACCGGCTTTCCCCTGCGAACGTTCACGGGTCCTGGCTCTCCGGGGCTTGGGCCTGTGCTTGCGCGGGCTCCGGAGTCGGGCGGCGCCCTGCCGGCAGAATGCGATCGGCCGTCGGCTCGCTCATGCCCAGCAGCGTGCGCGCCACGAAATCGACGCGCTCGGGCGTCTTGTGACTAGCCACCTCGAGCTCGAGCACGTGCCGGACCTCGCGCAGGCGCGCCACTCGGCCGTGCTCGCGGCCCAGCTCGTAGCCGAGCTCCACGCTCTTCACTCGGAAGCCCAGGTGCAGCACGAAGGCTGCCGTGGCAGCCAGCACCGCCAAGCTCCACAGCGTCAAGAACACCCGCTCGCCCTTGCGTTCTTCGCGCAGCGTGGTCACGCGTCGCCTCCCTCTTCGGGCGATAGCCGGCGGGCAATACGCAGCTTGGCGCTGCGGGAGCGCGGATTTTGCGCCTGTTCTTCCTCGCTCGCGATGACAGGCTTCTTGGTCAACGGCGCCCACAGCGAGCGGTTCTGAAACTCGCGCTTCACGATGCGGTCCTCGAGCGAGTGAAAGCTGATGACGGCGAGTAGGCCGCCGGGGCGGAGCCGCGTACGAGCCAACTCGAGCAGCGATGAAATTTCTTTCAGCTCCGAGTTCACCGCGATGCGCAGAGCCTGGAAGGTCCGCGTGGCCGGGTCGATGCCGCCAACGCGACGTGGCCCGACCGCGCGCACGATGGCGCGGCGCAGCTCGATCGTGTCGTTGAGCGTGCCCTCCGCCAGTTGTTGCTTGATGCAACGCGCGACGCGGCGCGAGCGCCGCTCCTCGCCCAGCTCGTAGATCACGTCCGCCAGTTCGTCTTGATCCAAACGCTCGATCAGCTCCAGCGCCGTCTCACCGCGCGAGGTGTCCATGCGCATGTCGAGCGGCCCCTGGTGACGGAAACTCATGCCGCGCTCGGCCGTGTCGAGCTGAAACGAGCTCACGCCGAGGTCGGCCAAGATGCCGTCCACTTCGCTGTTGCCCGACTCGTCCAACACACTGCCAATTTCGCTGAAGCGCGCGTGGGCTACGCGGGCCCGCTCGCCGAACTCGCTCAGCCGCTCGCGCGCGACCTCTACGGCGTGCAGATCGCGATCGGTTGCGATCAAGCGCACGCTGGGCGAAGCCGCCAGGATGGCGCGCGAGTGACCGGCGCCGCCGGCGGTGGCGTCGACGAACAGCCCACCCTGGGCGGCGTCGAGGCCGGAAATCACGGCGTCCAGCAGCACCGGGAGGTGGCTGAAGCTCGCCTTGGGATCGAAGGGTAGCTCTGACATCGTCATATCTTCAGTTGCTCCAGAGCAGCTCGGAACGAGTCCGCTTCTTCGGAGGTCATCGTGAGGGCCGCGTCCCACGAAGACTTCGCCCATAGCTCGAGCGTGCGGCCCATGCCGGCCCACAGCGCATCCTTGTCGAGCTTGATGCGCTCGCGCAGATGCGGTGGAACGAGCACACGCCCCGAGCCGTCGAGCTCACACTCGACGGCCGCCGAAACGTAGAGACGGCGAAAGCGGATCGCCGTCGCGTCGAGGCTCGGTAGCTCCGAAACTTTGCGTTCGAACTCTTCCCACGCTTTCATCGGGTAGAGGTGCAAGCAGGGGTCGAACACGGCGGGCGTCAGCACGAAGCGCGCGTCGCCGTCTGCCACCAGCACGTCGCGAAAGCGCGCGGGCAGGCTGACGCGCCCTTTTGCGTCGACCGAATGTGAGAACTGCCCGCGGAACATGAGGTTTTGGGAGGCCGTGGGCGCATCAGGCACTTCGCGCCACTTTCTCCCACTTCTTGCCGGGACGCTAAAGGTCTGGGATCAGCCTGTCAACAACTCGGCCAGCCGAAAGCTTGAGAAAATACTTCAACTCTTGTAGGGGTTCGCCGCGCCTACCTGACAAGGTGTTCAGTATCAACGCGGTTGAGGCTGCGGAGGCAGCATGGTTGCGCGGGTCCGCGGCGGCTTCAGGCACAGCGTCGCGACGAACAGCGCGATGGAGAGCAAACCCGGAATTAGCGCCAGCAGCATGATGGGAGGCCTTGATTGCATCCCCGATGCCTAAAGTTAACTAGCGGTAACTACTCGAGTATCGATCCCAAGTTGTGGCTCTGGGCCCGCAGCGTGTGGCCCTTACCACTCATCTAGTTACTCGTGCGCGTTACTCGTGCGCGGCCACCACCGAGAGCGCCGCGACCGCGGCCAGCTCGGTGCGCAGCACGAAGGGCGCCAGCCGCACCCCTCGGAAGCCTGCCGCGGTGAGCTGCTCCGCTTCACCGGCGGCGAAGCCGCCCTCGGGACCCACGGCAAGCGTGAGCGCGCGCTCTCGCGGGACTTCGCGCAGCACGTCGACCAACGACTGCTCGGCGTTCGGATCCAGCAGCAGCAACATGCCTCGCGCCTCGCCGAGCGCGGTCTGCAAGTCGACGAGCTCGCTGAGCGCCGGCAGATCGCCTCGCCCACACTGCCTGGCAGCGTCCAGCATCACCGCGCGCAAGCGCTCCTGACGTAGCTCTGCGCCAACGACGCTGCGCTCGGTGCGCACGAACGTGACTGAGCTGGCGCCCAGCGCGACGGCGGCGCGCAGCACTTGCTCCGGCTTGTCACCCTTGGCAAAGCCTTGCAGCAGCACGACCTCACGCCGCGTCACGCGCGGCGCCGTGCGCGGCTCCCCCACCAAGACCCTCGCCGGCACGTCGCGCAGCAGCTCGGCGTCGGCTTCGACACCCGCTTCGGGATCGAACAGCACGAACGCGTCGCCGGCTCGCAGGCGCAGCACGCGCACCAGGTAACCACCCAGCTCGCGTGACAAATGCTGCTCGCCGGCAAGCAGCGGACTCAACGGCGCGCGCGGCAGCTGTGCCATCTTGCCAGCCTACTCCGGCAAGCCGCGGCCATAGTCCGAATAGGCGGCGCGAGCGGGCACGGAAATCAAGCAGTCTCCGCGATCGGCGGGCGAAGGTGGCGTGGCACCATCGAGCAACAACATGCCCGTCAAGCGGCCGCCGTAGACGCAGCCGGTGTCGAGCCCAGTCGCAAACGGATGCAGCTGCGGCAACTTGCGCGCGTTGTGACCGAACACGATGTGCAGAGGACCGTCGTAGCGCGTACCCCAAAGCTCGCCCCATTTTTCGGAGGGCTTGCCGTCGCGATCGATCGATCGCACGTGCGTCACGACCCATGGATCTTGAGCCGAGAGCGGCAAGCTCGGGTCGATGCCGGCGTGAGCGACCACGACCTCGTGCTCGGGGACCTCGACGAACAGCGGTAGCCCCTCGAGCAGCTGCCAGTCGTCGTCGGAAAGCTCGTCAACGATGGCTTGGTGCGAGGAGCTGAGTCGCGGTCCCTTCACGCCAGCCTTGCGCGCGCGGTGAGCATCCAGCAAACGCTGTTCGTGGTTGCCGACCGGCGCGCGCCCCCCAAGCTTACGGTAGAGCCGAAGCACCTCATGCGGCTTGGGCCCCCGGCTCAACAGGTCGCCGGTGAACACCACGCGCTCACCGCTCGCGAGCGCTGCCCGATCGACGAGATCGGAAAGCTCGTCGGCGCAGCTATGAACGTCTCCAATGAACAGCGTTCGGGGCATGGGAAGGGCGAGAGCCGTCGCTACGAGTTAGCAGGCGCCAACCATATCGCGACCCCCGAAAATTCCGACCCTGCCGCCGGCCCTGTGACCGAGTGGCGGGGCAGTCGGCGGAGCCGCCAAAAACCCAATTCCTGGTCTTGCAGTGCCGGCGTAACGCAAGCTAAGGTCGCGAAAGTTTCGAGGAGGCCCGCAGTAATGTCGCAAAGCGTCCGTTCCGCCGCCATTTCAACGCTCATCTCCGCCCTGTGCCTGGGAGCAATTGGCTGCAGTCAAGAAGAGGTCCCCTACAAGCCGCGCGGTGCGGCCAGCGGTGCCCGAGCCGCCCTGCCCCCGGCTGCCAACCTGCCCAAACGGCCCGTCAAGAACGGCGATACCTGGACGGTTTGGGGCGCAAGCTACTCGCTGCGCAGTCGCATTCACCGCAAAGAGGTGGCGAACAAGCGCCTCAGCATCGCGGGCTACATCGTGAAGAGCAACATGGCCACCGCGCCGGAGTGTGCCGTCCACAAGGCGGGCAAGGCCGACCCTGAGGACTGCAAGGCGCCCGTGCCGGCGTTCTGGCTCGGTGACTCAAAGGACTCGCCTGAGGCCGACTGCATCAAGGTCATGGGCTGGGCCTCCAACTTTGCTCAACTCTTCGACGCTATCGACGAATTCGACAAGGGCAAGGACAACGCCGAGTACAACGACGCCAACTGGGGCGTGAAGGTACCGAACCCCCTGCCCGCGGTCGGCTCCAAGGTGACCGTGACCGGCCAGTACGGCGTGTCCTTCAGCAAGGCCTCCTCCGGCGCTGAAGCCGACCCGTTCATGGGCGTGATGGATTTCCAGGAAATGACGATTCAGGAGCCGGCTGCCGAGCTGGCGACGTTGCCGGGCAAGAAGCGCAAAGCGAAGTGAGCGCGCTGCGCGGGTACTTCGACCGGTGAGCAGGGTCGACGCCCTGCTGATGAAAACAGGGGCGCTCGTCCGGCAAAGCCGGTAATGGTCAGCGGCCGATGCTGCAGCAAGCGTTGCAACTCGGCCGCTCGTATCTTCAGCGGCTTCTTCTGACGTCAAGCGCGGCTGCGCTGTCGCTCGGCTGCGGGGCGGAGCTGCAACAGCGCACCGTCAGCGACGTGCGGCTGGTAGAGACCGCTCAGAGCGAGGTCGACCTGGACGATGCGCTGGCGGGCCTGGCGACCGCGGCGCCACGCACGTTGCTTTGGATCGAGCGCGAGCGTGACGTTTACGACGCCAACCTGGTCACGCGCGACGTCGAGCGCATCGAGCGCTTCTACCGCGCGCGGGGCTACTACGACGCCAAGGTCGTCGCCACGCGCGTCGAGAACTTGGGTGAGCGCAAGGTCGCGATCGAGGTGCACGTCACGCCCGGACCGCGCGTCACGGTGCGCAAGGTGGCGGTCGAACAAACGGGCCTATTGAGCCTGCCGTTCGACGTGGCGAGTAGATACAAGCAACTGCCGCCGATCAACCCCGGCGTGCCTTTCGACGAAGCGTTGTTGGACCAGCGTAAGCGCGCGCTGGAGGTGATGTTGAAGGAGTCAGGCTTTGCCTACGCCAAGGTAAAGGTGCGCGCGACAGTCGACCTGAACGCACGCGCCGCCGACATCATGACCGAACTTGTGCCCGGCAAGCGCGCACGCTTCGGCGAGATTCGCATCGTCGGGCTGAAAAAAATTCCGGCCGACAAAGTGCGCGCCGCGCTGAGCATCAAGCAGGGCGACCCTTACTCGGAGGTCGAGCAAGAAGACGCGCGCCAGGCGCTGGGCGACATGCAGTTGTTCACGCGCGTCGACGTCAGCCCGGACCTCACGAATCCGGACGTCGACCAAGTGCCAATCTTGGTGACCTTGCAGGAAGATCAGCTGCGCAAACTGGTGCTCGGTGGAGGCACCGTCATCGACGCGCTCAAGCTCGAAATGCACGTGCGCTCGGGCTGGGAGCACAAGAACTTTCTCGGCGGCGCCAGGCGCTTGATCATCGAGGCAACCGGCGGTGTCGATCTATTCCCGTGGCGCTTGGAGAACCTGAAGACGCTCGGCGTTTCGCCCAAGTTCTTTCCCGTGCTGGATTCGACGGTGAAGCTCGAGCAACCGGCGCTGTTCAACGGGCGCACCAAAGGTAGCGTGCAGGCGGGCTACTCGATGCGGCCGGTTCTGTACTCGCTCGGCGAAGACGACGACCCTAAAAACCAAGTAGTCATTGGTTATCACAAGCCGACCGGGCAGCTCGCGCTCGAGCGCGCCTTCCTGAGCCAGCACATCGTGCTCAAGCCCTCGTACAACCTGCAGGCACGATTGCCCTTCAGTTACCAGAACCTGCCCACCGGTGTCCTGGAGACCGTGTGGATCTCGTACCCCAAGCTCGAGGCCATTTTTCAGACCTTTACGGGCGACCTCTTCGTCGACCGAGCGAAGCGTGAGCTAGCAGTCTCGTTCCGAAACTCAATCGAAGTCGCAGGCTTGAAGGTGGGCCAGACGCGCTTGGTCGGCGGCTCGGTATCGGACGTCAAAATCGAGCCCGAAGCGCGGTTTCTGCTGCCGCTGCGCGCCAAGCGGCGCGACCCGGAGCAGAAGGCGGGCGATGTCACGCTGGCGGGCCGCGTGAAGTTCGGCTTCTTGCTGGCGCCCGACTATGGCAGCACGCTGCGGACCGATCAGGCCGCCACCATCGCCAACGGGACGGATGCCCAGGTCAACCTCGTCAACAGCGACCAGCAAAAGCTGCTCTCGCGCGCGTTCTACTCCGGCGGCTCCAACTCCAACCGCGGCTATGCCCAAATGGCGATCAGCCCTCACGGTCCGGTAGGCTTTCTGGTGCCCACCAGCGTCAATTGCACCAGCCCAAAGTACGCCGGGACCGACCAATGCATTCGACCGCTGGGCGGCTTCACGCAGTGGGAGGCATCGCTCGAGCTGCGCTACGCTGGCCTGTACCCGATTACCGTCGTGGCGTTCGCCGACGCGGCGGATGTGTCACGTGACATCGGCGCGCTACAATTCGCGTACCCTCACCTTTCCGTAGGGCCAGGCGTGCGCTACGAATCACCGGTGGGACCGATTCGACTCGATTTCGGTATCCGGGTCCCCGGCGCGCAAGCCTGGGGCGAAAAGCGGCTGCCACAAAACCCGCAGACCCACGGGCAAGAGCGGCCCCAGTTCTTCTTCGACCTGCCAGCAGCCGTGCACTTGGCTATCGGAGACGCCTTTTGAAGCCAGCGCTCGCCAACCTCAGCCCGGCGCGCCGGCTGCTTTCGGGGCTGGTCGGCATCCTGTCGGTGGTCGGGGTCACGGCGCTGTTCGGCGTTGGTTTCAGCGCGGGCTTGCTCGGGCATTTGAACCTGCCGGCAGGTAGGCGCGCCGCCGCGCAATTTTTGGCCAGCACCTTGGTGGACTTGTTCCAGGGCGAGGTGACGATCGGCGCGGTGACCCGGGTAAGCCCGGACGAAGTATCGGCGGTGGACATCGTGGTTCGCGACAGCGCGCACCGCATCGTGCTGAAGGTTACGCGCCTGACCGCCCAAGCCGACGTGCTCGACATCCTGACGCGGCTCGTGCGCGGCGATGAAAAGCTGACCATCAAGATAGACCACGTTCGCGTCGAGCGCGCCGAAGCCGAAATCGTCCCGGCCGAAGATGGCCTGCCCACGCTGGCCCACGCGCTGACACCGCGCCCCACGCCCGCTGGCAGCACGCCAGGCGACCCCGAGCGCTACGTGCGAGTTTGGCTACCAGCCGTGGAAATCGGCGAGGGCTTTGCGCGCGGCAGCATTGGCGGTAGCCCCACGCTCGAGACCGAAATCAGCGGCGTTCACGGCTCCATTTTGGCCACGCCGAAGGGCGCGGCCATCGACATCCAACGCTTCGCGCTGTTGGCGCGCGGCTTGGGCGGCGCCGACGCCAAGGGCATCGCGACGCTGCACATTCGCGCCCCCGGCGCGGTGTGGGCCTCGTTCGACGGTTACATGGGCGACGTGCAGTTCGGCAGCGTCGCACGCTGGGAAAAGCAGGCGCTCGACTTGAAGGTCGACCTGCCTCGCGCCGAGCCGGCCGCAGCGCGAGCCCTGCTCGCCCAATGGCCGCTGCTCGTACCAGCCGAAGCGCGCGTCCACGTCAAAGGCAAGCCGCCCGATCTCAACGTCGACGTACAAGCAAAAATTGGCGACAGCGCGACGCTGGGCGCCACGGGTAGCCTCGGTCTAACCAGCCCCATGCGGCTGCAGCTGGACGTCGAGGGGCGCAAGCTGGATTTACGCGCCGTGTGGCCACAGGCGCCAGTCACCAGCATCGACATCGACACGGATGTCGGGGTGCGGTCAGAGGCGGGCAAGCTGGTCGTCGACTTGGGCGGCTCCCTCCAGCCAACCAACCTGGCCGGCTACGCCATCCCGCCCATCGACTTTTCGGGCCAAGCCGTGAACGGCGGCTTGCGCGGCGAAGCCAAGGTCCACGAGCTCGGCTTGCCCGTCGAACTCGGCTTCTCGGTGCATGCAAATGGCAAAATCGAGGTCGACGCCGAGGCCAAGCGCGTGAACCTGGCCAAGGTCGAGCGCATCAAGCCCTACTTCGACGGCAGCGGCAGCGCCGACCTGCGTGTGCACGCCACGCTCGCTCAGGGCCGCCTGGACAGCACCCTTTCGATGGACGTTCGCGGTCTCAAGTACCGGGGCGTCGCCTTGCAAAGTGGTCGCCTGACCGCAGGTGCCAAAGGCTCGCTCGACAAGTTGGACCAACTCGCGCTCGACGCGCGCCTCAGCGGTAAGAAGCTGAACGCCGGCCGCTTCGAGTTCGACGACGTCAGCGCGACGGCGCGCGGCCCTCTGCGCACCACGCTCGTCACCACCAAGTTGAAGGGGGTCAACGGCCCCAGCTTCGACGCTCGCGCCACCGTCGCGCTCGGCAAGCTCGTCTCGGTGCGCGAGCTATCGCTGGGCATTTCCCGCGACGCTGTCGAAATTCGCGGCGAAGTCGCGCAGTTGGATCTCGCGGAAGATCGCGTGCTGATCCGTGACTTGAAGCTGCACGGCGCGACTGGCGAGCTGAGCGGGAACGCGGAGCTGACCCCGCAAACGCTCAGCGTGACCGCGCAAGGCAAAAATTTAGATTTATCGACATTTTCTAGAGTTATGGGACTTCCGCGCGGGGTTCTGGAAGGGCGGGCCAGCCTGAGCGTCGACGCGCTGAGCAGCGGCAAGACACAGCGCGGCAGCCTCGAACTGTCGGTCAACAAGGCGACCATCGCCGGGCTGAGCGACCTATCGGGACAGCTCAGCGCCAAGCTTACCGGCCGCAGGTTGACCGGTGCCAGCACGGGTCGCGTCGAAGCGCTGGGTGGCTTCTCGGCGGATTGGGATACCGAGCTCGCTGGACCGCCGACCGAGCTTGCCTCCTTCGAGCGCGCCACTGGCAGCGCCAGCCTGGCGCTCGACGACGTCACGCTCGACTACTTAGGGCAGTTTCTCCCCGACCAAAACTTGGACGTGGCAGGCACGGCGTCCATGACCCTGCACGCGAAGCGCAGCGACCCCGACAGCGTGCCCAACCTGGAGCTATCCGGCCAAACCAAGGGCCTCAGCGTGCGCTTCGCCCGCGCCAAGCAGGCTC
>JAYUYU010000684.1:0-4262 GCA_043752365.1 Myxococcales bacterium
CGCCGCCAAGGTTTCCGGGTTCTGGCCGGTGATGGCCACCCGCGCGCCGGCAGCGTGCAACAGCTCGGCCGTGGCTCGGCCAATGCCCGTCGTGCCTCCAGTTACGAGCGCACATTTACCAGCGAATTCTAGATGTTTTTGAGTAGTCATCGATTCTCCTATTTTTGACAGTTCGGTCAATAATTAAGCGAGGCAAAGCAATTTGCTGAACGCTGGCGCGTCAGCTCAGCAGCGAGCGCGCGGTCTGCACGACTCCGCGCACGAAGGCCGGGTCGCGATTGGCGCGCGCCACCACCGCTAGGCCTTGCGCCAGCGTCAGCAGTGAGCGCGCGGTGTTCTTGACATCGAGCCCGGCCGGGACCTCACCGTCGCGTTTGGCGCGGCGCAGGGTGCGGGTGAAGGCGGCCTCCATCAGCTCCAGCTTGCGCCGCAGAACGGCCGACACCTCCGCGTCAGTGCTGCCGAACTCCGGCACGGAATTTCCCACCAAGCAGCCGTTGAATTCCGGCGCCACCGCCGTTGCTTCCCAGGCGCGGAACACTTGCTCCAAGTTGGCGCGCGCCGAGCCTGGCGCGTCCAGCACGGCAAAGCCGGGCTCGAGCACCTGCTGAAAATAGTGCTCGACGACCGCCAGGAACAAGCCGCGCTTGTCGCCGAAAACGCCGTAAAGGCTCTGGCGCCCCAGGCCGGTTGCGCGCTCTAAATCTACCAGGCCCGTCGCCTCGTAGCCCTTTTTCCAGAACACGAGCATGGCTTGCCCGAGCACCTGCTCGACGTCGAAGCCGCGGGGTCGACCTGCCACGGTTCGCTCCTACCGTATTTTTGACTACGCTGTCAAGAATAGACCAAGGGGCCAAGGGCGGCGCGCGTCAGGCTGTCAGGCCCGGCAGCGCGCCGCTGCAGAACTCGGGCATCCCGAAGGTGTTGCTGTCGACGCCCATCGAGTGGAGCAGCGAGACGAGCAGGTCGTTGTGCGGATGCTTGCCGTCGAAGCTCAAGTGCTGACCGGTCTTGAAGTAACCGCCGCCTGAGCCAGCTACCAGGAACGGCGCGTCGGTGTGGCTGTGAGTGTTGCCGCGCGAGAGCTCACTGCCCAGCATGACGACCGTGTGGTCGAGCATGGTGCCGTCGCCCTCGGGGGTCGACTCCAAGGCGTTCAGCAGGTACGCGAACTGCTCCATGTACCAGCGCCGGATCACGCGCAAGGCGCCCCAAGCGTGCAGGTCGCTGTCGGGTTGGTGCCCCATCACGTGCTCGTCTGCTGCGATGGGCTTCAGTCCGTCGCCGGCGTCGTACATCAAGTAGGGGTACGGCTTGTTGTTGGTCGAGGCCGACCATTGCAGGGTGGCGACGCGCGTCAGGTCGCAGCGCAGCGCCATGACCAATAGATCCGTCTGCAGTTTGCCGATGGCCGGGTAGTTGCTGGGAGAATTCAGGTCGATTTTTTCACCCACCGTGGGCACCTGGCAGGAGCCACCGATACCGCCGCCCGTGTTGTCGAGTCTCATCTCGACGTCACGGATGGCGGTCAAATGCTGCTCGAGCTTCAGCTTGTCGTCGCTGCCAAGGCGCGGCGCGAGCGAGGCGTATTGCTTGCCCACCGCGTCCAGCACCGAATGCCGCCGACTGCGCAGCTTCTGCAGACCCAACGGATCTGCCCCAAGCTTCGAGAACACCAGATCGTACATGGCGTACGGGCTGGTTTCGTTGGCAATCGGTTGATCGGAGCCGGCGTAGCTCATGACCGTGCGCACTTCGGTGCCGCCGTAGGACGTGGACTGCACGCCCAAGTGCAGCGACTTGTGCGGCGTCGTACCGCCGATGACCTTGGCGATCTCTTGATCGACCGAGATGCCGCTGGCCCAGCCGGCGAGCGTGCCGTCGCCGCCGACCTGAGTACCGGCGTTGAGCGGGCGCCCCGTGAGCCAGGCCATGCCTTGTTGGTGTGGCTCGCCCGGTGGAAGGTCGTGCACGGCCAGGTCGAGGCCGCTCAGCAGGTTCAGCTTGGCCTTGAACGGCTCGAGCGGCTCCATGATCGTGCCGGCGAAGTTCATGCCGACCGGCATCTCGATGTTGCCGTTCGGGATGTAGACCACGATGAAGCGCTTCGGGAAGGCCGCGGTTTGCGCGTGGGAGACGCCGCTCAGACCGTGCAGCAGCGGCAGCGCAAGCGAGACACCGCCCGCGCCGGCCAGAAAATGTCGTCGAGCAAGTCGGCGCGTCATGGCATGACTCCCGCTGGTCGATACAGGAAGGCGTCGGTTTGCGTGAGCGCAACCAGCAGCTCTTTGATGTTGCCGCCCGAGTTGCCGAGGTGTGAGCTGAGGGTGGCGAGCGAGCAGGCGTCGGCGGTGTTTTCGCCGCGCCCGTAGGCGAAGCGGAACCATTGGGTGGCGTAGCAATCCCGCACGTTGGCGCTCTGCGCCAGCTTGGCGGCCAGCCCGACCACACCGCTGAAGGTGCCGTCCACGTCGGTGCCCGTCAGCTCACCCGAGGCGTCGACGGCGACCCCGTTTTCGGTCAGGCGGTAGCGGCCCATGCCGTCGTAGTTTTCGAAGCCGAAACCGACTGGGTCCATCAACGTGTGACAGCCTTTGCAGGTGGCGTCGGCCGAGTGTTGAGCGAAGCGCTGGCGCGTGGTCGAATTCGGATCGGGCTCGGGCGCCTTGATCATGACGTTGGCCGGTGGCGGCGGGATGTTCGCGCACAGCAGCCGCTCGCGCACCAGTTTGCCGCGGTGCACCGGAGAGGTTTGATTGGAGTGGGCGTTGATGGTCAACAGGCTGCCGAGCGTGAGCAGGCCAGCGCGCTGGCTGGCGTCGAGCGTTACGCGTGTGAAGCCCTCGGCCGCGGGCGCCGCGACCCCGTAGAAAGTGGCCAGCTTGGGGTTGAGGAACGTGTTCGGCGAGCTGAGTAGGTAGCTGAGGCCCCCGCCCTCGCCGAACACGGCGTCGTCTAGGAAACGGCGTGTCTCTTCGTGCATGAGCGGGCCGAGTTCGGTGTTCCACTCGGGAAAAGCAGCGGCGTCCTTGCCGACGTTGGCGACGCGGTCGTAGTCGAGCCATTGCTCGTGGAAATTGGCAACCGCGTCGTGGGCTTTCGCATCCTCCAGCATGCGGCGCGCCTGAGCCGCGATATCCTCGCGCAGATTGAGCTTGCCCTGCTCGGCGGCGCCAAACAGGGTGTCGTCCGGCATCGAGCCCCACAACAGGTATGACAGGCGCGAGGCCGTCTCCCAGTCGGTCAGGCGCACGGGCGTAAGGGCCGCGGCGGGAGCGACGCCACGCTCGACGCGGTACAAAAACGGCGGGGACTGCAGCGCCGTTTCGATGACCATTTGGATACCAGTGACGAAGTCCTCTGCTGCGAGCCCAGCCGAGAATTGAGCGTAAAACAGGGCCGTTTCGTCACTGCTCAGCGGGCGCCGGAAGGCGCGCTTGCCGAAGCTTTCGATGAATTGACGCGCGCAGGCTTCATTGCCGAGCGCGACGGAATCACAGCCGATGCGATTCGTGCCCGGGGCAGTGGCGCGCGCCGCGACGCCTTCCGCCGCCAGCATGTACTTTTCGGCAAGCGCGGCCGAAGTCACCAAGTTGGCCGCGTTGTTGTTGAAGCCTAGCGCCTCTTCTTCGAGCGCAAAGCCCTGCGCGGGGCTGGTCGTGTCGCCCAGCAGGTCACGCACTGTGTTGTTGTACTCGGTGCGCGTCATGCGGCGCACGGGTGCCGCGCCGGGCGTGGGCGTGCTGCAGTCGGCGGTCGGTTGCGGCTTGGTCGGATCGACGACTGGCAGGTTGGGGTCGATCGCCGGCGTCGTTGGTAGCGTGCAGTCGGTGCACGTCACTTCACCTTGGCAGCCGACACACATCAACGCAGCTACACACACGGTGTAACCCCATGACTTGGATAATGGATTCGGTCCCAACATTGTTAAGTCGCCGGACACCCGCTCTGGTGGACCTAATAACGACTTGGGACTCAGCCAAGCCGCATAATTCTGTCTAGCGACCGGCGAGCCAGGCCCGCAGATTCCTGCGTGGCGGGAGGATTACTTCGACGCTGCGACTCCCGGCGCCGGCTGAGCTAGCCTTCGGCCGTGAAGAAATCGAACTGGCTTTGGAGTGGCGCGGTGCTGCTGACCTTGGGTGCGCTGGGCACAGCTAGCTGCGGCGCGTCCGACACCAGGAAGGCGAATCGCGGCGCCGGGGGTGCCGGCGGCGAAGGCGGCGCCCCAACTCCGGCGAAGGCGGGCAGTGGAGGTAGTG
>JAYUYU010000685.1:0-10511 GCA_043752365.1 Myxococcales bacterium
GCGAGGGAGTTTCGGGCCTGATGACGCCGGCTTTTTCGCTGGTTTTCCGGTGGGCCGGGCGGTTCTTGACAAACCCGATGTGCCAATGACAAAACAGCCTAGGTGAAGCTCTCGAACAAGGGTCGCTATGCGGTTCGCGCCCTGTTCGATATCGCCTTTTACAACGATGGTCGGCCCACCCAGGTCAAGGACATCGCGGAGCGCCAGAGTATTCCACCGCGCTTTCTGGAGCAGATTTTTCAAGATCTGAAGCGCGGCGGAATCGTGGGCTCCAAGCGTGGACCGCAAGGTGGCTATTCGCTGACGCGCAAGGCGACCGAGATTCGCTTAGGTGACGTCGTGCGCGCCTTGGAAGGGCCCATTCAGCTCGGCGATCGCGAGACGCAGGGCCGCCGCGCGCAAGCCTCGAGCGACTCCAAGCGCGTCACCGAGCTGGTGTTTCGCGATCTGTCGTCGAGCGTCGAAGCTTGCTTCGACGCCGTTAGCATCAGTGACATTTGCGCTCGCGCCGAAGAGTTCGGCATGCAGCGCCCTTCTTCTCAACGCTATGTCTACGTCATCTGAAAGCCAGGCCGCCACGTCCTCCCTGCTCCCACCCCTGCCCGACCGGCCGCTGATCTACGCGAGTATCCTCGATTTGATCTGCGACACGCCCTTGGTGGAAATCCGTCGGCTCGGAGTCGAGGAGCCGCGCGCGCGCGTGTTTGGCAAGCTCGAAGCCATGAATCCGGGCGGCTCGGTCAAAGATCGCATTTGCCTGGCCATGATCGAGCAGGCCGAAAAGGACGGCCGTTTGCGGCCGGGCGGCGTCGTCATCGAGCCAACCAGTGGCAACACGGGCATCGGCTTGGCGTTGGTGTCGGCGCAGCGCGGCTACCGCTGCATCCTGACCATGCCCGAAAGCATGAGCCTGGAGCGACGCCAACTGCTGCAGTCGTACGGTGCCGAGCTCGTGCTGACGCCCGAAGCCGAACAGATGGACGGGGCCATCGCGAAAGCCCGGGAGCTTTTTGCCACGACGCCGGGCGCGTTCATGCCGCAGCAGTTCGAGAACGCCGAAAACCCCGAGGTGCACGCCCGCACCACGGTCGAAGAAGTGCTGCACGCGCTCGGCGACGAGTCGCTCGACGGCTTCGTGGCGGCGGTTGGTACCGGCGGCACCATCAGCGGCGTCGGGCGGGTTTTGCGGCGACGCTTTCCCGCCTGCCGCATCGTGGCCGTCGAGCCAGAGGCGTGCGCCACCATTTCCCGCGGCGAGCGCGGACCGAGCAAGATTCAGGGCATTGCGGCCGGCTTCATACCGAAAAACTACGACGCCAGCGTGCCGCACGAGGTGCGCACCGTGTCCGACGATCGCGCCTACAAGACCAAGCGCGAGCTGGCGCGTCGCGAAGGGCTGCTGACGGGCATCAGCGCGGGCGCCAACGTCGCCATCGCGCTCGACTTGGCGCGTGAACTTGGCCCTGGCAAGAACGTGGTAACCATTCTGTGCGACACGGGCGAGCGCTATTTCAGCCTCGACGAGTATTTCAAGGGCAACGATGGCTGAGTCCCCAGCTCGTCAGCGCGTGTTGGTCGTCGGCCTCGGCGGGCTGGGTTGCCCTGCTGTGTCCGTGCTGGCGCGCGCGCCGGAGCTGGAGCTGTGGCTGTGTGACGACGACGTGGTCGAGCTGTCGAACCTGCATCGCCAAACGCTGTACCGCGACGCCGACGTCGGCCGCGACAAGCTTACGGCCGCGCGGCAAGCTTTGGTTTCGGCAGGTGCGGCGCCCGAACGCTTGGTACTGGTGCGCTCACGCCTGCTGCCAGAAAACGCGCAAAAGCTCGTCAGTCAGGTCGACTTGGTGTTGGAAGGCTCCGACAATTTCGCGACCAAGTTCTTGGCGGCCGACGCCGCGCACCTGGCGGCGCGGCCGATCATCCACGGCGCCGCGGTGCGTTGGGTCGCGACAGCGTGGGCCGTGTCGGCTGCTGGCGCGCCCTGCTACCGCTGCTTGTTCGAAGACGTGCCGCCAGGCGCCCAACAAGGTTGCTCCGAAGCCGGCGTGATGGGCCCCGTCGTCGGGTTCTGCGGCGCCTTGATGGCTGATCTGGCGCTGCGTGTGCTTTCGGGGGATGCCAGCGCCTTCGGCTCGCTTTACACCTACGACGGCCATACCGATCGCCTCCGCCACATCCAAGCCCCCCGCCGCCCCGACTGCGCCCTCTGCGGCCCTTCTCCCGCCATCCTCGACATCACCGAGTCCCGCTACACAACCCCCAGCTGCGCCGCCTAACCCGCGCGCCGCTCGTCCTTCTCGCCCCTCTTCCCTCCGCCGGCTGACCCCTGACCCCTGACCCCTGACCCCTGACCCCTCAAAAACCATGATCACCGTCCGCATCCCCACCCCCCTCCGATCCCTCACCGGCGGCGAAGACCAAGTCCAAGCCCCGGGCGAAACCGTCAAAGCCGTCATCGACACGATCGAGCAGAAGCATCCGGGCCTGCGCGATCGCCTGCTCGACGACAAGGGCGTGCGCCGCTTCGTCAACATCTACGTGGGCGACGAAGACATTCGCTTTCTCGATGGCCTCGAGACCAAGCTCAAGGCCGGCGACGAAATCAGCATCGTTCCTGCCATCGCTGGCGGCTGATGGACCGTTACGCTCGCCAGCGCCTACTCGCGGCCGTCGGTGATCGCGGGCAGCGGCGCATCGCCGAGGCGACCTTCGTCGTTCAGGCCGCGCCACTGTTCGCCGCCGAGGTCGAGCGCGAGTATTTGAACCGCGCGGGGGCCGAGCGCTTCGAAACGGCGCCCGCGGGCGCGCCGCCGTTCGCGCATGCTGCCGTGTTCAGGCACGCCGCTGCGCGTGACTTTGCGGAGGGCGCCTGGCGCGCGCTCGCACAACTCAAAAGCATCTTGGAGCACAGCCCGTGACAGCGATCCCGCGATTCGCCCGTTCGCGACGGCTTTCGTCGATCATCGACGCCGTCGGCAACACCCCGCTCATCCGCCTCGAGAAGGTCGCCAGCACGGCGCCCAGCGTCGAGGTCTACGTCAAGCTCGAGTACATGAACCCAGGCGGCTCCGTGAAGGACCGTCCCGCCCTGCGCATGATGCAGGACGCCATCGCCGACGGTCGCCTGACCGCGGACAAGATCCTGATCGACTCGACCAGCGGCAACACCGGCGTGGCCTACTCGCTAGTCGGCGCCGCGCTGGGCTACCGCGTGCAGCTGGTCATGCCCAAGAACGTGACCAAGGCGCGCAAAGACATCACACAAGCCTTCGGCACCGAGCTCATCTTCAGCGACCCCATGGAAGGCTCGGACGGCGCCATCCGACTGGTGCGAAAAATCGTCGAGGAAAACCCGGACAAATACTTCTACCCGGACCAGTACTCGAACCCGTCGAATCCGCTGGCGCACTACCATGGCACCGGCGTCGAAATTTTGAACGCCCTGGGCGATCGCATCACCCATTTCGTGACTGCGCTCGGCACGAGCGGCACCATGATGGGCACGACGCGCCGCTTGCACGAGCACACCCGTCCCATTCATTGCGTCGCCGCTGAGCCGGCCGAAGCCCTTCACGGTCTGGAAGGTTTGAAGCACATGGCCTCCAGCATCGTGCCGCAGATCTACGACGCCAATTTGCCTGACGAGATCATGCCGATTGCCACCGAAGATGGCTGGGACATGTCCGATCGCGTCGCCGCCGAGGAAGGCCTACCGATTGGTCATTCGACGGGCGCGAACATCTTCGCCGCCGTGAAAATCGCAGAAAAGCTACACAAAGAGCAGGGCGGCGGCTGCGTCGTGACCATCGCCTGCGACCGCAGTGATCGCTACTTTTCGCCTATCAAATGGGAAAAGCGTTACATCTGGTGAGCCCCAACATGCAAAGCCCTTGGACCGAAGGTAACGTCTCGATTCCGGAGAGCGTGCTCGCCGTGATCGAAGAAGCCGGCCGCGCCGCGTACGCCCGCAACGAGGAGGCGTGCGGCTACCTCGAGGGCCCCGCGACCGAGCCGCTGGCGGTTGACCGCGCGGTCGAGCTCGAGAACCTGGCCAACAAGTATCACCTGGCCGATCCAGAAGGGCACCCGCGGACCGGACACGACTACTTCAAGATCAACGCGCTCAAGTTCGAGCGCTCCATCCGCCAAGGCATCGAAGGCGGGCGCCCGGTCAAAGTGTTCTTCCACTCGCACCTCGACTGCGGCGCCTATTTCAGCGCCGAAGACGCCGCCAGCATGACCATGGGTGGCACGGGTGACCCGTCGTTCGAGCTGTCGTACTTGGTCACGGCGGTCGACGAAGGCAAGGTCACGGCTCACAAGCTGTTCATCTGGAGCACGGCGTCCCAGAGCTTCGTGGAGGCGCCGTTCCGTCGAGTGCCCGGCTGAGCTGGCCCGCTCGACGAGCGCCAGGCCTCGCGCTCGCGTTGGCGTGGTCGTTCGCGTTGCCGGCCCAGGCAGATCTCGGTAGCGACATCGCGCGCGTGAAGACGCGCTTCGCCCAGCAAACGCGCAGCGAGGCGCTGCGTCTTCGGCTCATGGAGCGCGGCGACGTCACGCCTATCGTGCTGCCGCCGTGGTCACTCGACAACGGCCGCGGTGAATGCACGACCTTGCTCATTTTGGCGCCACCGCCGACGCAGTTCGTGGTGCACGTCCACCCCTGGCAGGGCTTGCCCCACAACTTGGCCAGTCGCGCGGGCGCCTTCGAAGTCACGCGCTGCGGCAAAGAGCGCACCAGCCTGTTGCAAGTCTTGGTCGAAATGCGCTCGCCACGCGCGGTCGTTTACCCATTCGTCGCCGTCGGCGAAGCGCCACCAGCGCCACTGACCGCGACGCTGCCACAACGCGATAGCGGTCCCGAGGCCAAAGCAGGCGAGCCGGGCCCGTTGCCTGGACGCGAGTCGCTCGAGGCGCGCCTGCGACGCTTCGAAGAAAGCGCGAGGAACGACGGCGCTTCAGCCACTGAAAGCATGCGGTTACCGGGCCAAGGCTACGTCCGATTGGCGCTCGACCCTGGCTGTCATCGCTTGTTCGCCAGCGGGGGCGACGGTGCCCCGCGCTACACGCTTTTGCTATCCGAAAACGAAGACGACCGGCCCGAACGCCTCGAGTCTTCGGCGCGCGGCGACCTGCGCCATGAATTGTGCAGCGCGCGGGCACGTCGCTTGTTGCTGTCAGTCGAAAGCCCTGACGGGGAGGCCGAGCGCCAGCTGGGCGCGGCCCACTTTCCACTGCCGCGCGGCTTGCCCAGCCGCTTTGGTCCCCAGGTGGCCGAACGGCTACTGGTCGCGCTAGGCAAAAGCGCGGCGCCGTCACGACTCGGTCCCCTGGTGTCGACGTCGTTGGGTGCCCAGGGCCGCACGCCGCTGCCGCGCCAGCTGCTGCCGCAAACCTGTTACTTTGCGGCAGCTAGCGTGCTTCACGGCTCGGCCCAGGCCCTGTCGCTCGGGGTAAGAGCTGGAGCGACGAACGCCGAAGCCACCAGCAGCGACGCCGCCGCCGGGGCACGGCTGGGCTTTTGCACGGGACGCAGCGGCCAAGTCGAGCTGGACGTCGAAGCGCGCGGGCTGGGCCTGACGTGGCTGTTCTTTCTATTCCAAATGGGCCCAGCTCGCCCGGCGGAGACGCCGTGAGTCGTTGGGCTCGTTGGGCTCGTTGGGCTCGCGGGGTCGTGGCTGTGAGCCTGTGGGGTGGGCTCGCGGCTTGCCAAAAGCCAGCTCCGTTGGCCGCCCCGCCGCGCAGCACCCCGAGCGGCACGTTGCGCGCCTCCGAGCTACCGCTCGATGCGAGGCGCCTGAAGGGCGCGGGCTCGTTCGGCAACAGCGTGGTCCTGACGGTGGAGGCCGGAATCGCGGGCGATCGCGTCTCGACGTTGCTCGAGGTCCCGCTGGCCGACTGTGTGGTTGCCATCGCGCGCGGCAGCGAGTCGCTCGAAGACCTCGATCTTCTAGCCTATGGCGAGGACGGCGCGCCGCTTGGCAGCGACGAAGCGCCAGACCGTGAGCCGTCGCTGCTCATCTGTCCGCCGCACCCCGGTCGCATCCTGCTGGTGGCCCGCATTGCGCAGGGCCACGGCATCGTAGCGATCGGCAGCGAGCGCGTCGCGCCCAGCTTGGCCGCCAAGGCGGCCACTCGCTATGCGGTCAAGAGCCGCGACCCGAGCGATCCCTCCCGACTCAAGGCTTGGCCCGGCCTGGACGCCTTGATTTTGCGCGAACGAGAGCGCGTGGGCGGGAAGTTTCAAGACCTGCGCCGCGTCGCGCTGGCCCTGGACGCGAGCGTGGCCACGACGCTTCCGGCCAGTATTGACGCCGGACGGTGCGTGCACGGCGTGTTCATTCCTTCTGACGATGTCTCGCACCTGGACGTCACCGCGCTGGACGACCACGGCCGCATCTTGGGGCGCGCGGTGGGCAGCGGGCGACAGCGGGCGTTAGTCGTGTGCTCGCCGATCACGACGGAAATTTCGTTCGAAATCCGTCCGCACGCTGGCCGCGGCCTGGCAGTTGCCGCTCTTTCGCGCTCTGTCGCCGGCACCGAAAGCGAAATCGAGGGCGCGACCGTGCGCCGCGACGTGTACCCAACCGGCGACGCCAAAAGTGAGCTCGCGCTGCTCGGCGCGCGCCTCAAAAAGCTCGGCTACGCCTCGCCCAACGCCGCGGCGACCAAGCTCGACTTGGCAGTCGGGCGCCGCAGCAGCCATCGGCTCGACCTGCTCCGCGGCTGCACACGCATCGACATCGTCGGGGCGACGCCCTTGCGAGGGCTCGACGCGCGTCTTTGGACCGACGGCGGCCAGCTGCGCGCGGCGGGCGCGGGCGGCGCCAGTGTCACGCTCTTCGGCTGCGGTAGCGGCAAGCTGCGACTCGACGTCAGCGCCGTGATTGGCCCGGGGCCTGCCAGCGTCGTCACACAAACCGAAACCGACGTACCGGCCGAGCTACTCCGCGCACCACTGGCAGGCAGCCGGCTCGTCTCGCGCATGTTCGCGCGTGGCGTGCTGTGGCGCCCCAACGCGATCGGCAAAGTGTCGGAGCTAGCGCTCGCGGCCGAGCAAGTCTCCGTCGTGCAGGTGATGGTACCGATTGATCGCTGCCTCGACGTCGACGTCGGCATCGAAGGGCCGGCTGCGGGTGTCGAGCTGCGCGCCATCGACGCCAGCAGTAACGTGGAGCTCGATTCCTCCGTCGGTGAAACCGCCGCCAGCGTTCGGCTGTGCGCCTACGGGCGCGGCGCTCTCGGCTCTCTCGACGCACGCATCGAGCTGCGGACCGTGAACAGCAGTGCCCGCGCGCTGCTGGCGACCCGCTTGCTTTCACCCGCCGACTAAGTGCGCGGAGTCGGCAAAACGGCCAGCGGACGGCGAATGTGCGTCAGCATTGACGCAGGACGGCCGCGGTCGCACGGCATGAGAGCCCGGCAATGCAGACTGAAGCCCCGCCCCTCGCCCCTTCGGCGGCCACTGCTCAGGAGCTGCATCAACAAGCCACCACCTGGCTCGTCATCTCGCTCGCAAGCTCGTTGTTCTGCGGCAGCTTGTGCCTGGGCCTCGGCGGAGCGGTCTTCTGTTACCTAGCCGGGCAGTCGGCGTCGCACGGGCTGCTGACGGACGCGGAGACCAAGCTCAAATGGGGCAAAGTGCTCACGCTGGTGGGGAGCGTTATTGGCATCCTTTCCACGACGTTGTGGCTGATTTTTCAATGAGCTCGCGAAAGCGCCAAGCACCCCAGTGAATCTCGAAGAGCTCAATCGACCGCAACGCGACGCCGTCACGACGCTCACGGGCCCGCTGCTGGTGCTGGCCGGCGCCGGGACGGGTAAGACGCGCGTCATCACCTTCCGCATTGCACGGCTCATCCAAGCCGGCACGCTGCCGCACCGCATTTTGGCCGTGACATTCACGAACAAGGCCGCTCGTGAAATGCGCGATCGCGCGCAAAAGCTGCTCGGTCGCCGCAAGAAGGGCGACAAGCCGCCCGAGATTTCCACCTTCCACTCGCTGTGCGTGCGCGTGCTGCGCCGCCACGCCAGGTTGCTCGGCTACCCAGAAGCCTTCTCCATTTACGACCGCGGCGATCAAGAAACGCTAGCCCGCAACGCCCTGCGCGACGTGCGGGTCGGTCATGAAACGCTGAAGCCCGTCGATTTGTTGGGCTACATCGGCAACTGGAAGAGCCAAGGCGTGCGCGCTGACTCCGCCTTCGACGCCGCCGCCAAAGACAAAGATCAATTGGCCGCCATGGCCTACGGCAAGTACCAGTCGGCGCTCAAGGCCACCGGCGCCATGGATTTCGACGACTTACTGTTGTGCACGGAAGAGCTTTTCAGCAAACACCCCGACGCACGCTACGCCGAGGCGTCTCGCTTCGACCACTTGCTGATCGACGAGTACCAGGACACCAACGGCTTACAATACCGGATCGTGAAAGCGCTGGCCGATCGCCACCGCAACCTGTGCGTCGTCGGTGACGACGACCAGTCAATTTATGGCTGGCGCGGCGCCGAGGTGACGCACATTCTGAGCTTTCAGAAGGATTGGCCCGAAGCCAAAGTCGTGCGGCTCGAGGACAATTACCGCTCGAAGGCGCCCATTTTGGAGCTTGCCAACACGCTGATTGCGCACAACAGCACGCGCCACAAAAAGGTGCTGCGCCCCTCGCGCGAGGGCGGAATTCCGCCAAAAATCGTGCGTTTCGACAACGAAACGGCCGAGGCCGAAGAGGTCGTGCGCGACATTCGCACGCGACTGGACGTCACCGATGGGCCGCGCACGGCCGCCAGTGATATCGCGATTCTGTTTCGCACCAACGAGCAGCCCCGCGCCTTCGAGCTGGAGCTGCGCCGCGCCAAGGTGCCCTACGTGCTCGTCGGTGGCATGTCGTTCTACGATCGCAAAGAGGTGCGCGACGTCTTGTCGTACCTGCGCGTGATCGCCAATCCGAACGATGAGGTGTCGCTGCTGCGCATCATCAACGTGCCCTCACGCGGCATCGGGGCTGGCACCATCGAAGCGCTGATGGAACGCGCCGTTTCGGCTGGCAAACCGCTGTGGCAGGTGCTGCCTGACTCGCTAGGCGACATTCCCACCGCCGCGGCTCAGCGCATCGCCGAATTTTGCAAGCTGATCGATCAGAACCGGGGCCGCTTGGGCCAGCAACCCCTCTCGGAAATGATGAAGGAGCTGCTGGCCACCGTCGACTACAAGTCGGAGCTGGCGCGAGCCTACAAGACCCCCGCCGACGTAGAGGCGCGCTGGGCCACCGTCGAAGAGCTGATCAACTCGGCGGCGTTGTACACGGAACGCGCCGAAACGCCCTCCTTGCTGGGCTTTTTGGAAGAATCCACGCTGGCCGACCGCGACGACTATGGCGACGACAAGAAAGAGCGCCACGCCCTGACGCTCATGACGCTACACAGCGCCAAGGGCCTGGAGTTTCCGCACGTCTACTTGGTCGGCATGGAAGAGGGCCTGTTACCTCACCAGCGCTCGATCCTCGACGGGCGTAGCATCGAGGAAGAGCGTCGCCTGTGCTACGTGGGCGTCACACGCGCCCAAGACACGTTGGTGCTGTCGTTCTGTCGTGAACGCATGAAGTGGGGCAAGGCTCGCCCGTCCATCCCGAGCCGTTTCCTGATGGAAATGCGCGGCGAAACCGAGCGCGCCAAGCGCGCCGCCGAAGCCGCCACCGCCATGTTCCAAGAAGCCGCCAAGCTCGCCCAAAAAGCCGCCGAAGCCGCTAACACCAAGAAGCCCGTCAAACGCAAACGCGCCTAGCGCGTCACACTGGCACGGACCCAGATTTTTTCACAGGAAGATCGGAAGATCGGGAGTCGTGCGAGCCCAGATTTCATGGGGGCCGCGTCGCTCCCGAGCTTGCCTCACAATCTTGAAAATCGTTTACGCCCGCACACAGCAACGCAATCGACGAAAACCACGCGGCGCCCCCCATTCACGCTCGCACGACTCCCAATCTCCCGATCTCCCTGTAAAATGCTCGAGCCGCACGCTTCGCACAGTTACTTATCGAATTTGAGCTGGCGCCACTCGCCGCGATCGGCCGGGCCGCGGCAAGCCCACAGCTCTAGCCGTGCCGGCACCGCGACTACACATGCGTTCGTGGTCGTGCCTTGCTCGTCCTCGGTGTAGCGGTTGATACTGTCGACGCCGTCGCTGCGGTCACGCATCAAGGCTTGCAAGCTGTCGACACTTTGCGCGCCCGCGCGCAGCTGCTGCTCGGCGCGCGCTAGGCGTTTTTGGCTCGACACGCTGGCCGGCTCGCCCTCCAGCTCGCGCATGCCTGGCGCCAGGCAATGGTTCGTGCGCGCCACCGGTTGAGTATCTGCGCGGCGCTCGAGTACGGTGTCCGGATCGCACTCCAGCTCGGTCGCCCCGCGCGCGTCAGCCAGCCAGAACGTGTGCGCGGCGGCGCGCGGCGCGCCCCGCACCAGGGCTTGCGCCTCGGCCGCCGACCCCGCGCGAATCGCCGCGTGTAGCAGGCTCAAGTAAC
>JAYUYU010000686.1:0-10504 GCA_043752365.1 Myxococcales bacterium
GCCAGCTCCTGCAACTTCGACAACTGGGAAGAGGGCAAGCAGGCCAGCAACATCGGGCTCGTCATCACCCAAGACGACCAAAAACTCCACGGCACCATCGACGGCCTGACCGGCGCGCTGTTCACTCTGCTGTTCGGTTCTGCCGACTTCGATGGCACGGTTTCGGGCAACTCGTTGTCGCTCACCAACTTCGGTCAGAACGCGACCCAGTCGGGCAATTGCTCTTACACGTACAACTCCACCGTGAAGGCGACACAAACTGGCGACACCATCGCCGGCACCATCACCTACGCGACCAAGACCAACGGCAACCCTGACTGCGCCGCCATCGAATGCTCGGCTTCGCAGAAGTTCAACGGGGCTCGGCCGCCTGAGTAACTGGTTCAGCCGCCTTCGACGCTGACCACGTTGGTGGCCAATCGCCGAAGCGCTTCCAAACTGCGGCGCTGCCAGTGCATGTCTGCAGCGGTCAAGAATCGAATCCGATAGCTCTGGGGGGCGTTCTTGACTGTGTCGATCCAGACCACGAACGCCTTGAAGCAGCTCGAGTTCATGAACGACAGCTTGCGAAAGTCGCACGTTACTTCGCTCACGCTCAGCCGCTCGGTTTCGGCGTGGACGAGCTTCAGGTAGTTGCTCAAAAGCTCGACGGCGGCGGAGTCGCCCGTGCCGCTGAAGGTCACGTTGAGCTTGCCCGCATCCAAACTAGGCGCGCAGCTGAAGCCTGCCGTGTCGACCGCCGTTAGCTCCAAGCTCTGACTCACGGCAATCCGCCCAACTTTCGCCCTACTTCGCCGCTGGCCACGATGAACAGGGCACTACCTTCGAAGCGGTGGCTTAGCCGATACTCGGTCTCGGCGTGAATCCGCGCTAAACCTAGCCCCGAGCCCGCCGGTTGTCGGGCGCTATCGGCAATGATCGAGTCGTAGTGCTCGAGCGGGTCGGCGGCCGTCGTCAACGCCGCTAGCCGCGTCTCGGCGTCCGCGCGATTCTCGGCGCGCGGCTCGTTGCGCGTCTGAACGCTGGCCCAAAGCGCGCCCTCACCGGTCCGGAGCAGCTCGAAGCGAAGTTCGCTTGCGGCCTCGGTGCTGTACTTGACGATGTTCTCGAGCAGCTCGTGCGCGGTCAGCCGCAGGCGCGCGGCGGCGTCCTCGTCCTGAAAAATGGGTCGACAAAGCTCGAGCAACGACTGGCACAGCGGCGTGACCATGCCTTGGGCTGGCGCCGCACCAAAGCCTACTTCGAGAGAGACTAGAGGAGAACCAACGCCGCTCATCTTCACAAGATGGAGAACGTCTTGCTAACCGTTCCGGGTAAGCCGCTGAACGGAGGGATCACGGCGCGCTTCAACGCCGACGAAATGCAGGTTCCCGTGGCCGTACCTGCGAACGGCGCGTCGCTGATGGTAGCGCTCGAGACCTTGCCGGTCGGGTCGAACGAGACCACAACGGTGACCTTGCCCGTGGGGCCGCCGCTTTGCTTGCAGGCCTGCGCGTCGGTGGCGGCCTGCGCCAAGGGCACTTTCGTCGCCGCGGCGTCGAAGCGCGCGGTCGGCGCGACGGTGGCGCCCTTGGACTCGGCTTTGCGGGCGCCAGCTGCGAACAGCTCGGCGAACCCTGCTCCGGGCGTTGCGCCCCGATCCGGCGAGGTAGCGACTGGGTCGCTGCCGGTCGCGGTGTCCGCACCCGCTTGAGTGGTTCCGGTTGGCGTTGGCGTGGGGGTCGTGACAGGTGCCGGCGTCGGCGTTGGCGTGGCCGCCGGTGCGGCCGGCAACGCGCTGATCGGCGCGGAAGGGGGCGCTTGGTCTTTGCCGCCCAGCATCACGATCGCCCCCGCCGCAATCGCGATGGCCGCGACGACGCCGACGATGATCAGGGGAGTCTTCTTCTTCGCCTCGGGCCACTCCAGGTTGCCGTGGTCGGCGACCAGCGCGGGGCCCGTGCCGAACGCGGCGATGGGGCTCGCGGCCGTGGGAAATGCTGGAGCGGGTTGCGGCGGCCGCGACACGACTTTGGCGACGCTGGCCGGCAGCGGCGGCGTTGCCTCGAACAAGGCTTCGGCCCGGGGCAGGGGCGCGGGCGGTGCCGCCCATGGCAGGGGCGCCGTAACCGGTGGCGGCGGCGCAGGCGTTGGTGGGGCTGCTGCTACGTTATTGGGCAGCGGCAACAATGGATCTGAGGGCTGCTGGGCGCGGGGCGTCGGCAGCTCGGGCGTCCACGGTTGCTTGGCCCGCGGCTGGGGCACCGGGGTCAGGTCGTCCGAAGCCGATGGCGCTTGGGCGCGCGGTGCCGCGATGGCTGGCGCCGAGGGTTGCTGAGCGCCGGGCTTCGGCAACTCCGGCGACGAGGGTTGCGTCGGCCTGGGCTTGATGGCGACGCCTGCACCCGGCAAACCCGCCAAGCCCGTGACCGTCGGCATGGGCGCGCGCGGCTTATGAACCGGCGCTGCTTTGGCCGCGGCTGCAGCTGCAGCGATGGCTGCAGCCTTCTTCTTCGCCTCTATCTTCGTTAGTTCTGCAGCAAGGTCGGCGACCTGCTGGACCTCGAGCCACTCGTCCATGCCGTCGCGCCAAACGAGCGTCGCGCCGTTGACGACACCGCGCTCGAGCTCGGCGATCACCTCGGCGGTCGAGAACTCTCGATCTTGGCCGTCCGGGTAGTCTACCGCCCAAAGCGGTTCTCCCAACGGCGCCGCAGAGGGCTCTGGGACGGCGGGGCCAGGCGTCGGGGCGGCGGCCGGGCTTGCGCCCTTCAACCCATCGACGCGAATGCCTTGGCTACACGATTTACATTTGATCGTGACGACGCGGCCAGCGACCTTTTTCTCATAAATCTCGTCCGAGATGGTGAACGTCTTGTGACAAGCCGTACACGTGATCGGAAACGACATCCCGAGTAAGCGTACACGGTCTCAGTAGGGTCGCTGCCACTTTTCTGCGCCAGAAGGGCCCCACCGCCCAGCTGAGTGCACCTCTGCACGGCTCGCTCGACCCTGCTTTTATGGCCCTCGCAGATTTTGACTGCCGAGCTGCAGCAGAGTCGGCTTCAATAAGCCCCTTGGCCCTCGAAGAGACCACCGTCATCGGCCGTCATGATTGGACGCCAGGCCTCATGACCTTGAGGCTCGCGGCGCGCACCCCGTTCCGCCCGGGGCAATTCATGAACTTGGGCCTGCACTTGCCGAGCGGCTTCGTCTCGCGCTCTTACTCGCTCGCGTCTGCGCCGGGCGAACCGCTGGAGGTGCTGCTGGCTCGGGTGGGCGAGGGCGCGTTGACGCCGGCGCTGTTCGAGCTGCGCGAGGGCGCCACGCTGGTGCTCGACCCGAAGCCGCAGGGCTTCTTCAGCTTCGACTATGTGCCGGCGCACCGCGAGCTGTGGCTGCTCGCCACCGGCACCGGGCTCGGCCCGTTTCTGTCGATGCTGCGCTCCGGCGCGGCGTTCGAGCGCGCGGCGCGGGTCATCTTGGTGCATGGCACGCGCGGTCCGCTGGAGCTTGCGCACCGACAAGAGCTCGAAGCCCTGACGACCGAGCGCGCGGAGTCGTTTCGCTACCTGCCCGCGCTGAGCCGCGAGCGCGAGGCCGGCGTGCTGCACGGCCGCTTGACCGAGCTTCTGAAGTCCGGCGAGCTCGAGCGGCGCGCCGAGACCAAGCTGGCTCCCGAATCCGCTCACGTCATGCTTTGCGGCAACCCGAGCATGATCGACGAGGTCATCGGCCTTTTGGCAGAACGGGGACTACGACGTCACCGGCAACGCACGCCCGGCCACATTACGACCGAAAAATACTGGTGAAGGCGCTCAGACGTTCGCGCGGCCGTAAACCGGAATTGCAGCGCCCGAGATGTCCCGAGCTTGCTCCGACAACAGAAAATGCAGCACGTCGCCGAGCGAATCCGTCGTCACCCAGCGTGAAAAATCGGCGCTCGGCATGGCTTGGCGATTGGCTGGCGTATCGATGGTGCTCGGCAGCACCAAATTGACGCGCACCCCGTCCGCCAGCACCTCCGCGGCGATGGCTTGGGCCAACGCCGTCAGCGCGGCTTTGGCGGCCGCGTAGGCGGCGTCACCCGGAGCGTCGTACGGTCGCACGCCGGAGCGCGAACCGATCAACACCACACTGCCGCGCTTGCGCTGCACGAGGCTTGGCAAAATCGCTCGCAGGACGACGTTGGCTGACTCGAGGTTGGCGTCCATCACCGTGCGGTAGTCGGCCGCAGCGGCGGCTTCATGGAACTTGTGCCCGCCGCGCCAGGCCCCAGCCGTCAACACCGCGCCAGCCAGCGGGCCCAGCTCGGCCTCGGCGCGCGCGATGGCGGCGCTCAGCGCCGTCACGTCCGAGGTGTTGGCGGAAAGCCGCAACACATTGGCGTTTATGCGCTCCAGCGCGGTTTCACCGCTCTTGCTCCGCTCCAGCGACACGACGTTTTGGCCGTCCGCCGCCAGGCGCGCCACGACGGCCGCCCCAAGCGCCCCAGTTCCGCCCGTCACTAGCACCGTAATCTGCGAAATTTCGGCCATTTTCGAGCCTCAGTCGATCGTGACGCCCAGCGATATGCGCGCCAAAAATTCCCACGGATAGGTAAACGGCGAGACCGCAACCGGCACGTGTTGGGTGCTCGAAACCGGGACTGCGATTTCGAGCTCGTCGCAGTTACCCGGCTTCGCTTCGGCCGAATCGAAAAGCGTCGAGTTGCCGATGCAGCGCGAGTCTTTGTTCAAATCGTAGCCGAGCCCGATGCCGCCGCCGAGCGTGAAAGCGCCCCAGCGCTCCATCGAGCCCAACATCACGTAAAACTGTCGCTTGGTGTGCGACAAGAAGTCGAAACGCTTCCCACCGTCGGCCTTGGTCTCGTACTCGAGGGTGTAGTTGTTCAGCCCGGTGCGGATCACGTAGCCCTTGAACAGCTTGCTCGGCCAAAAATTGACGCCAATGGACGCGCCCGAAAGAGCGCCCCACCCGCCGCTGTGCTGATAAATCCGGCTGTCGCCGCCACCCAGGTTCAGCCACGGGGGTGACTCGTCGACCACGAACACCGGCACGGTCTCGATGCTCAGCCACTTGGTGATCCCGACCTCCACTTCGAAGCCGAGCTGCCCCTCCAAAATCCAATTGAAGGGGTCGAGTCGCACCGAGAACGGAGGAATCGGTGACTTCTCCTCCTCGGGAGGTGCAGGCGGCGGCGGCGGCGGCGAGCCGTAGGCGGCACCATAACCGGGCTGGGCGCCTGGATCGGCCGCATAAGGTTGCGGCTGCGGAGCGGCTGCAGGGGCGGGTGCTGGGGCAGCAGCAGGCGCAGGAGCCGGGGCGGGCGTCGGCGTGGGTGCAGGAGCTGCTGCGGCGGCGGGCAGCGGGGCTACTGGAGCAGGCCCGGGCGTGGGCTCCGGCGGTGAATCGGCCGGAAACGCAGCGCCCGATGAGGTCTGCGCAGCTGCGACACGGGCGCCCGAACAAACCCCCAACGCGGCTAAACAGACCCAAAGCAAGCGACTATCCCGGCGAGTCATCAGCGAAGGATAGGCCAGAAACCAGCGTTGGCCAGGTTGCCGAATTCAGATCGCTGTTTTAGCGTGGTGCCTCCAAAATGACGTTTTCCGTTCAGCTGGTTTCGGGCGTTGCGGCAGACATCGGGGCCGACGCCTTGATCGTCGGCGTGTTTGCGGGCGCAGTCGCGGACTCCGAAGCGCTGCTCGGACTCGAAGACGCGCTTGGTGGGGGACTGCTCAGTCACCTCAAGGCCAGCGAGTTCGACGGCAAGCTCGACCAGTTGGCCGACGTTCCGACCTTTGGTCGCGTGAAAGCGCGGCGCCTGCTGGTCGTTGGCTTGGGACCGAAAGCAGACGTCGACGCGGCGCGTGTTCGCGCGGCCTTGGCCAACGCAGTTCGCTCTGCGCAGTCGTCGACGACGAAGAGCCTGGCGCTGGCTTTGCCGACGCCGACGCCGTCGCTGCGCGCCGTTGGCGAGGGCGTGGTGCTCGGCGCCTACAAATTCTCCCGGTATTTCACGGGTGAACGAAAGCCCAAGGCGGAGCTGGGCAAGGTCAGCGTGGCGGTCTCTGGCAAGATCACCCCCGAGCAAAAGAAGCAGCTCGAGCTCGGCGTCGCGGTGGGCCAAGCCGTGGGCATCGCGCGTGACGCCGTGAACGAGCCGCCCAACGAGCTCTATCCCGAGACGCTCGCGCAAATCGCGCAGGGCATCGGCAAGGAGCACGGCTTCAAGGTCAAGGTGCTCGACAAGAAGGGCATCTTGGCTGCCGGCATGCACCTCCACTACGCGGTGGGGCAAGGCTCCACCAACGAGCCGCGCTTCATTCACTTGAGCTACGTGCCCAAGAAAAAGAACAAGAAGGTCGTTTTCGTGGGCAAAGGCCTGACCTTCGACTCGGGCGGCCTTTGCATCAAGCCGGCCGCAGGCATGGGTGAAATGAAGAGCGACATGGCCGGCGCTGCCGCCGTGCTCGGCTTGATGGCAGCCGTGGGCGTGACCAAGCCCGACATCGAGCTGCACGTGCTGGTCGGGGCTGCCGAAAACATGCCCGACGGGTCGGCCTACCGCCCCGCCGACGTGTTCCCGTCGCTCGATGGCAAGACCGTCGAAATCGTCAACACCGACGCCGAAGGGCGGCTCGTGCTGGCCGACGCCTTGGCCTACGCCGTCAGCCTCAAGCCTGACGTGATCGTCGACGCCGCTACGCTCACTGGCGCCGCTCTGGTCGCGCTGGGCAAAACCTGCTCCGCCTTTTATGCAACGGACGAAAACCTCGCCACCATGCTCGAAGCGTCCGCGCGCGAGGCTGGCGAATCCTTCTGGCGCATGCCGCTGCTCGACGAGCTGAGCGAGCAGCTGAAGAGCGACATCGCCGACCTGAAGCACACCGGGGACCGCTGGGGCGGATCCATCACTGCGGCGCTGTTTCTCCGTGAATTCGTGGGCAAAGTGCCGTGGGTTCACTGCGACATTGCCGGCCCGGTCTTGGCCGAGCGCGCGCGCGGCATGTACCCGAAGGGCGGCACCGGTCACGCCGTGCTCACGTTCCTGCATTTCGTCGATCGTCTCGCCGCCAGCTGAGGTGCGGTGTCGATGAGCGACGCCATTCCAGCGCAGCGACGGCGGCTCTTCGGCTCCGAAGTGTCGCGCGTCGCGCCCGGCTTGTACGCCTGGCTCGCCACGGTGCTGACGCCGGTGCTGCCCCGTGGTGCGTCACTGGCTGCGCGCGGCTTCGCGCTGCTCGCGTTTTTGGCCTTGGTCGGCTCATTGGCGCTCGCTGCCCGGCGACCGCGTCTGGCACGCCTGCTGGGCGTCTACGGCTTCGTGGCCTGCTGCTTCGGCGCTTGGGCCTGCTTGGGTTCGTCGCTGCGCAGCGACCAGCTGGACGCGGTGCGCGGCGCCTTGGGCGCGCTCGGCTTCCTGTTGCACGCATTGGCGTGGGGGGCCGCTCCGCGCGATCCGGAGGCGGAGGCGCTGGACAATCTCGTGCCCGGCACGCCCCTTTCGCCGCGTCACAAGCCCGTACGAATCGCGTCTGCCGTGCTCGGGGTAGGCGTGGCGGTCGGGCTGGTACCGGTTGCCATGGCCTTCGGCGTCGAGCGGCAGGGCGCGTCGCTGCTCGCGCACGCCACCGCGCTGGGCTGCGCCGTGCTGGTGATAGGCGCCAGCACAGACGTGGCCCTGCGCGTGGGTAGGCCCCGGTCGTTTCCGGCCTGGCGGGCGCGGGCGTCCCGCGCCATTTGGCCGCTGGCGGGTCTCACGGTCGCGGTAGGCGTCGGGTTGATCTGGCTGGCGCTGCGCTAGGCAGAGTACGCTGGGCGGCGGTGGCGCGCGCTCTCGACCTCATTTCCTGTCTCCTGGTGATTGCTGCGGGCTTGGCGTTTACCCGAGGTGTCCAAGCCTTGGGTGAGCGAAAGGACTTGGTTGCGGTCTATTTGCTGGTCGTTGGCGCCCTGTGCTTGAAGGCTGCCACCGACTTGCTGCGGCCCAAGGCGGGCGATGCATGAGGGCGGTCGGGAGCGTCGTTCCCGCTCTCCTGCTCGCGCTCGCCTGCGGTGAAGGTCACGCGCCGGTTGAAGCCGGGCGCTCCAATTTGACGGCCGGCGCGGCGGCCCGTGTCGGCGCCGAGCTCGTTAGCACGGCCACCGTAGAGCGCATCGTCGCCCGCCAAAACGTGGCGCCCCGCCAAGCCCTGGATTTAGCCGTGTCGGACGCGCTTTTTGCGACTGCCGCAAGAGCCAGCCTGCCGCGCGCGTCCACGCGAACCATCGAGCGCGCCGCTGCCGCGCGCAGCTTGCTCGAGCAGCTCGCCCGCGACGCAGCTGGAGCCGGTGGCCCCACCGAGGCCGAGCTCGCCGAGCTGGCGCGCGAACGCTGGGTCGAGGTTGCTAGGCCCGCCGGCGCGCGCACTACCCACGCCGTCGTCATGAACGACAAGCCCCAGCGCGATGTCGAAGCGCACGCGCTGGCCGACAGGCTTGCTGCGGCCCTGAGCAGCGTCACCAGCGGTGAAGAGCTGATACGCATAGCAAAAGCCTTCCCCAAGGGCAGTTTTCAAATCCAGGCGGAAGCGCTGCCCTTTGTGGCCCTAGACGGCCGCACGTTCCAGCGTAGCGAGAGCGCTTTCAAGGCTCAAGCTGGCAGCTTCGACCTCGACTTTGCTCGCGCCGCGAACGCGCTCCAGCACTCCGGGGAGCTCAGCCGGCCCGTCAAAAGCAGCTTCGGCTATCACGTCATCCGGCTCGACGAGAGCATGCCGGCCGCACTTGCCACGCCGCAAGAGCTCGCCGAGCGCTTGGGCGCAGTCGCGCTAACGCGACGCGTGGAGCACGCTCATCGACAACTCTTACAAAAACTTAGACAAGCCTCCCCGGTTGAGCTCGAGCGAGCCGTCGATGATTTGACCGGGCAAGTCCAAGCAGTCCCATGAAGCGTCGTCGCCGAGGCGCCGTCCGCGACCAAAGCGACTCCGCCTTCAGCGCGATCTTGGGCCAGCTTTGCGACGATTGCGGCGCTCTTGCGGCCGCGCTCGTCGACGGTGGGGGCGAGACCGTCGATTACGCGGGCTTGCTGTCCCCCTACGAAATCAAGGTCGCTGCGGCCGAATGGCGCATCGTGCTGGCCGTGGTGGGCGCGTCGCGCTTGCCCGGTTTCCACAGCGTGAGCAACCTCACCGTGCGGGCGAAAGGCGGAAGCTTCGTGATCGAAGCCATGCCTGACGGCTACGCCATCGCGTTGTGCCTGCCACAGCACGGCTTCAGTATCTCGCCTCGCGCCCTGGGCCAGGCCAAGCGCGAGCTAGCGCGTGAAGCCGGCATCGACCTGCCCGAGGCTCGCGCCCAGGTGAACTGGGCCCGGGTGAAGGTCCGGACGCCCGCTGGGTCGCGCCTTTATCGCCGCCCTGACGCCCTCTGGCTGCAGGAGGCCTGGAGTCCCATCACGATTCTTGGGCGGTACCAGGCCCGCGACCTCTCTCACAGCGAGCTCGGCTACCTCGCGCGCCTGGCCTCCGGAGCAGAAGTCTTCCTGGTCCGCGAGCCGCTGGGAGTCTGGTTCGTCGACAGCGCCGCGGCTCTTGGCGGCTAATCAAGCGCTCGCGGCGGCCGTTAAGAGCCTCAGCGCCCCGATCACTTAAGGAGTAAGGCTCCCCTAGTTATCCACAACTTGTGGATAAGATTGAAAAATCGATCAAAGACGATCGAAAGAACTTGCCTGGTCCGATGGGATCGACCATATAGCCCCTCCCTCGACGGCGGCCTTCAACGGCGGCAGTCGACAGCAGAGGCCGCAAGGCATCCCGGTCCCACTTGGACTGGCCCCGGAAGGAAACTCCCGGTTCCAGGAAGAGAGAGGTCGGCGACTGATTTTCAATCGGAATACCGAAAGAAAAGAAAGTCGAAAGGTTCTGAAAAAATCTCTGGACACCAGAGACAACCGGAACTAGATACCGCGACCCCGCTGCCGGGAGCATTCGCTCCCCTCGGTCCTTGAAAACTGAGTCCTAATACCCCGCGAGAAATCGCGTGGTCCCCGCACCAGTCGTGCTCGTCTCTTCCCGAGGCGGCATCGATTGGGCGAAAGAATGATAGCGAGCATCATGGCAGTGTCGGTTTCCTCGGAGACTGATGCTCGCCGAAGAATTCAAACTGGAGAGTTTGATTCTGGCTCAGAACGAACGTTAGCGGCGCGCCTAACACATGCAAGTCGCACGAGAAAGGGCTTCGGCCCCGGTACAGTGGCGCACGGGTGAGTAACACGTAGATCATCTCCCCTCGAGTGGTGGATAACTCTCCGAAAGGAGAGCTAATACAGCATAAGACCACGGCTTCGTTGAAGCTGCGGCCAAAGCAGGCCTCTACACGTAAGCTTGCGCTTGAGGATGAGTCTGCGGCCCATCAGCTAGTTGGTAGGGTAATGGCCTACCAAGGCTAAGACGGGTAGCTGGTCTGAGAGGATGAACAGCCACACTGGAACTGAGACACGGTCCAGACTCCTACGGGAGGCAGCAGTGGGGAATCT
>JAYUYU010000687.1:0-10502 GCA_043752365.1 Myxococcales bacterium
CGTGAAAACACCACTCGTCGGAGCCTCGCTGGTGAGCTGAGACGCCGAGCCCCAGCACGTCAGCTTGCCCACAGCGCTGATCGAGCAGCTGTTATTCGACCCCACCGCAATCTGAGCCACCACGCACCCGCCTGAATGACACGTGCCGGCGCCTGCTTTGCAGCTGGTACCGTCGGCCAGCGGCGGCGCCTGACAACCGAATTGCGGACTGCACACCGCAGCCGTGCATTCGTTGCCGTCGTCGCACAACGTCTCGACGCTGCCGCCCACCGGCAGCTCGCAGCGCGTGCTCGTGCCGCAGGTCGCGTCGCAGTAGTTGCCCGCGAGGTTGTTGTTGTCGTCACACACCTCGTTCGAATCGGCGATACCGTTGCCGCAAACCAGCGTGCTCATGCAGTCGGTGCTGCAGGCCGAGCCGCCGACGGCCCAGTCACAAGCCTCCCACGAGTCGACTACGCCGTCGCCGCACTTGCCCGCCGGGGGCGGCCCCAGGGGTAGCGTCGACGGCGCGGCTTTGCCCCAGCACACGATACCGCCACCACGACGCTTGCCGCAGGTGTGTTGCCAGCCTCCTGCCAGCTCCGAGAAGCGATCGGCCGGAGTGGTAGGCGGGCTGGCTTGGCCCCGTGCAATCGTGCTCGGGCCGACTCGATCCTCGGGGCCACCTTGGCCCCAACACACCACGCTGCCGTCGCCGTGCAGGCCGCAGCTGTGGTGGTCGCCGGCCACGATGTTCACGAACGTTTCGGTGTTCGTGGGCGTCTTGGTCACGTCCGTGTCTTGAGGGCCCCAGCAATACGGCTTGCCCCCGGCGAGCCCGCAGTAGTTGTCGAAGCTCGACGAAATTTTGGTGAACCCGAGCACCGTCGGTTTGGCGTTGATCTCAGTGCTGGTGCCGAAGCAGTCGAGCCCCCCATCCGCTTCGCGAATCGCGCAAGTGGCGTTCGACGTGGTCGCCACTTGGAGGTAACGAGTCGTACCGGTTGTCGGCGCCTGACCGGAATTATTGGTGCCCCAGCATTGGAGCTTGCTGTCGACCTTGCGCACCAAGCAGCCGTGGCTGCCGCCGGTGGCGACCGAGGTCGCCGGAACCGCCGTGGGAGCCGCCGCCACAGGCCCGCCAGTGCCCCAGCACTTAACGGTATCGTCGCTCTTGATGGCGCACGCGCTACCTTCGAAGACCACGACGCTCTTGTAGGTGCCGGTCAAGGGCGTCTGCGTGACGACCTGGAAGCTGCTGGTGCCCCAACAACGGACGGCGCCCGCCTGCGTCAGAGCGCAGGTCACGTCCCCGCCGGCTTCGAGCGTAGCTAGCCGCAGCGTCGGATCCACCAGGCAGTTCGATTCGCAGCCGTCGCCATCGACACGGTTGCCGTCGTCGCACTGCTCGCCGACATCTTGAGTGCCATTGCCGCAGAGGCCGACTGTGACGTTAGACGTACCGGAGAACGAGCCGAGCGTGGCCGTGAGCACCGCCGTGCCGCTGCCCGCGCTGCGGAACAGGCCGTTGTTCTGGTGGGCAATGACAGCGGTGTTGCTCGACGTGTAGCTGGTGCCGACGTTTTGCGACGTGGCGTTGATGGTGTAATTGACGTTGTTGACGCGCAGCGTGGCGGTGACATTTAGCTGCAACGGCGCGGGGCTGGCCGGCGCGTGCACGAGCTCGACCGTGCCCGGCGCGACCGTCACCTTGGTGACGTACGTGCCGACGGACAGGCCCGCCGGACTGAGCGGGTTGTTGTCGGTTTGGACCTCGACCCCGTCGGGCACGTGGTCGCCGTCGGTGTCAGCGACCTTCGGATTGGTCGTGTGAGTGTTGACCTCGGCGCCGTCCGACAAGCCGTCACCGTCCGTATCGGCGAGCTTCGGATTGGTGGTGTGGGTGTTGACCTCGGCCCCGTCGCTCAGCCCGTCAGCGTCGGTATCGGCCAAGGCCGGGTTGGTACCGCGCAGCACCTCGGCCCCGTCGCTCAGCCCGTCGGCGTCGCTGTCGCTCGACTTCGGATTCGAACCGTAAGTGTTGACCTCGGCGCCGTCGCTCAGCCCATCGCCATCGGTGTCCGCAACTGCGGGGTCGGTCGCAAAAATCAGCTCTTGGTCGTTCGACAGCCCGTCGTTGTCGGAGTCTTCGGCGGCGTCGGCGTTGCCGTCCCCGTCGCTGTCGCCGTTGCCGGGGTTCAGGCCGAGCTTGATTTCGAGGTCGTTCCTGAGGCCATCGTTATCGAAGTCGCCGGCGCGAGTCAGGGCGATTGCCGACAGCGTGTTGGCCACCTTCAGCGCGGCGCTCTGGTAGTTGCCGCTGAGCGACAGGCTCAGCGGCGTGCCTTCCGGCAGGCCCACCAGGCTTGGCACCGTGAGGGCGCCGGTCGTCGGATTGTAGGCCGCGAACAACGTGCCACCCGCGTGCGTCAGCGCGAGGTTGCCGTTGCTGATTTGGCTCAACGTGACGCCTGTTCCGGCGCGGAGCGGCAGCGACTGCGCCAAGGTATCGACGAGGAAGTGGTGCGCCGGGATCAGCAAACCAACCTGCGCAGAGCAGACGGTAATTTGCTGAGCCCGTAGCGCTCGACCGTCCTCGACGGTGCGCAGACTAGAGCTGGAGGTGTCGACGGCGTGGCAGGCGTTGAGCGCGACGTCCTGGTCAGCGACGAACGTGGCGGTGGAGCTCGAGGACGTGTAGACGCCTGGTACTGCCGAGCCCGCCAGCGTGACCGCGAAGGGAGCGCCAGCCCCTTGCTGCTGCATCGCCTCGGAGAGCACCAGCGTGAGCGGGGTGCGCAGCGTGTCCTGTACGACCGCGAAGGCCGAAGACGCGACGCCCGGCAGCAGCCGTTGGAACGTCAATGTCAGGTTGGCGGAGCTGTCGAAGCCGCCTGGCACGGGCGTCAGGCTCGGCACGGTTACGACCGACGATTCGGCGACCGAGTCCGTGATATCGAGCTCGACCGCGCCCTGCGGCACGGCAAGCGTGCGCGGGCTCAAGCCCCCGCTCCGGCCGTTGTTCGAGAAAGCGAGCGTCGCTGTGTAGCTCGACGCGTTGAACTGGCCGCTGCTGCGCACTTGAGTGACACGGTTGCCGTGCGCATCGATGACCTCGAGGCGCACACGGGCGCTCTCGCCCACTTCGAGCACATCGGGCCGCCCCAGCGCGACGTTAGTCGTCGAGACCACCGACAAGCGCAGCGCGCGCGCGCCCGAGTTACGCACATCGATGGGGATTGAGCTGACCGTTATCCGGGGCGTCGAGCTCGAGCCATCGCTGTCGTACTTGATCAGCGCACCGTTGCGCACCGGCACCACCGGTAGTGACAGTACGCCTGCGGTGGCTGGCGGGGCGATTACGACTTGCGCGACGCCAGCGGTGGTCTTCAGGCGGGCGCGCTCGCCGACGCCGAGCGGCTCGATGCTGACGCCATCAGCCAATCCAAAGTGAAACCCGGCAACATTCGCGTCGACGATCAGCAGGTCTTCGTTGGAAGCCGTCAGCACGTTGCCGAACGCGTCGGCCGCCGTGAAACGCAGATTGACGGTATCGCCAGCCTCACTGGCCGCCACGTACGCGGCTTCGATGTGGTCGAAGTCGCCCTGCTGCAGCTCGACGTCGTAGAGCGCCACGATGCTGGGCGAGCTACGGAGCCGCGCCTCGAAGCGGTAGACGCCGGCTGCTTTCAGCGCGCTGAAGGCTTGTTGCGCGTAGCCGGAGCCGTCCGTGGTTGGCGAACTCACGGTCGTCGGCACGACCGGCCCGGCGACAATCTTGTAGTCGACGGTCTGAGCTGGGACGCCGCGCCCAGCGCTATCCACTACGCGCGTCTGCAACGTGAAGTTGCTGTTGCTCACCTTCACTTGCGTCGGATTCAGGCCAGCCGCGCCGCCGCTATCGAACGCGATGGTGTTTGGTACCTGTGTCAACTTGACAGTGAACACCTGGCTATCAGCGGACTGACCGAGCGCGTCCGTGAAGCGCAGCTTCAGCTTGAGCTCCGTGCCGAGAGTCTCGGTGGCGGGCGTCGCGACGCTTCGACTGACGGAGCCCGCGCCCTTGACCGAGTACAGCTCGCGCGCGGGATCCGTGGTGACGTCGAGGATGGTGGTTGTAAGGCCGGCCGTGCCCGCGTCGTCGACCGACGAAAGGCTGCTCGTTTGCACCTTAACGGTGCTGCCGAAGAAGCCGTTCGTCGGCACCGTGTAGGTCGTCAGCGCCGGATTGGGCGGCAGATCTGCCGTGATAGCGATGGTCCTGGTGCTGGTCGTGACCTGACCCTGGTCGTCCTCTGCCTCGAGAACAAGGTTGGACGTCACCGGGCCCGAGACGCGCGAACGGGCGTCGACGATGCCGAAGGTAGTGCTGACCGAGGCGCTCGCGTTGGTCGTTACCTCGTAGGACTGTCCCTGCCACTTGGCCCGCAGCTTGACGACGGACACGTCGTCCGTCGCACTCAGCTGGACCGAGAACGTCGATTGTTCGCGCACCGAGCTGGGCGCGCTGATGGAAGAAAGCGTGGGTGGAGCGTCGATGCGCGCCGTGAGCGTTTGCGAGAAGGGCGCTCGCTCGTTGCCGGCCTTGTCACCCGCCGTGACGACATAGTCGATTACGGCGCCCGGCTCGGGTGCAGCTTCGTCGAAGCGCAGCTGACCATTGGCGAAGATAGCCGCCACGATTTCGCCGTTGCGCGACAGGAAGGCGTGATCGACGCCGCTCTCTGCGTCCGTTACGTCGACGGTGACGCTGAAGGGATGCCGCGCCACTGGCTGACCGTTCGAGACCTGGCCAACAATCTTGAATACGGGCGTGCTCGGCGGCGTCGCGTCCACGCCGCGCGTGAGCGAGACGGCGGCGGAGTCTTTGCGGTTGCCGAGTTCGTCGATGGCGACGGCCTTGAACCAGTGGGTACCGCCGGTCGAGATGTCGGGGCTCAGGCCGTAGACGGGGCCGAAATGTCGACCGAGCACGCGGCAGGGCTCGCTGCCGCCGGTCGCACATTCGTAGAACTCGACCGCTTCGATCGGGTGGTCGGTGGCGCTGACGGTTGCCAGCAGGTCGACCGGACGTGTGGTCCAGCTTCCGGTCGCTATGAGCGACACCGCGAGCGTGCTGTTGGCCGGGATGGAGTCGCTGCGCAGGCTTACCTGACGTGGCGCGCTACTGGAGACGCCGCCCCAGACGTTCTCGACCTCGGCCGTGATCGTAAAGGGCTGACCGTTGGAGAGCCAGCCAGGGGCGGGCACGACGGTGTCGAAGGGCGCCGTGGCGACGCTGGCGACGACCTGACCGTTGATACGGTAGCGAACCGCGTTGACGCCGCTCGTGTCGGCGAGACCGAGCGAGATGCCTTGGCGGTAGGCAAACGCAGAGCCCGCGGCTGGCCCGTAGAGCGCCGCCGAAGCGCCAAGCTCCGCGTCGTTGGTGTCGACCAGCGAGACCCCGAAGGCGCCATGGCTCACGAAGATGCGGTCGTCCTGGGCAGCCAAACCGCGGACAATTTTCGGAGAAAGCCAGCTTGGCGCGGGCTGCGTCCAGGCGCCCGCGGCGTCCAAACGATAGAGGTCGCGATCGACGGCTGCCCACAGCGAGCCGGCCGACGTCGCCAAGCTAGCCAGCGCACCACTCAGCGCCAGCTGCGCGCCGGCACCACCCGAGATCGCCTTGCGTTGGAGCTTGCCGTCGTCACCGAAGAACAGCCAATCGCCGTCCGAGGCGAGCACCCGCAACGGCGCGACCGAGTTGTTCAAGATCGGCGTCACGCGCAAATCAGTGGGCGCGCCGAGCGGCAGCTTCAGCGCGTCGACCTGGAAGACTCCCTGGGTGGTGCTGACCAAGAAGCTTGGCCCAGCGGCGATCAAACCGACTATGGACGCCCGTGGTGACACGACGAACTCGTGGCGTTTGGTGTAGTCCGCCGTGCTGGCGATGAGGAGCTTGTCGCCGCGGGCGGCCGCGAGCTGAGCTCGGTTGAGCGCAATCAAGTCGTAGGCGGCGCCAGTGACTGCGGTTACGAAGCTGCCGTCGCGCACCGAGGCCGCCAAGATGCGTTGCAGCCCTGGCTGACTGAGCGCCAGCGTCTGGCCAGCAGCCGCGACACCGCCCGTGGCCTGGGTGTATGGCGACGGATAGACGCCTTCCGTCAGCAGCCCGTCGCTGCCAAGCTTCACGGTAATCGAGCCGTAAGCGTCAGCCGCCGACCACCACTCCCCCGCCCGCGCGACGGCAGCCGCAGCGTCGCCCTTGGCGTGCTCGGAGGCATACAAGCCGTTCGCGCTGTGGTTGGGCGGCGTCAGGCTACGAACCTGACCCGTGCCACCACCGATGAAAAGCTTGCCGCCAGCGAGCACGGCCCGTGCCGCATTGCCGCCCAGATCGGCCGCATACGAGCCAACCAGCATGGGAGCGCGCGGGTCGCGCACGTCCACCACGCTGAGCAACCCGGTTTGGCTGGAGAGCGCCAGCAAGTCCCCGCGTAACGGCAGCAGGCGCTCGGCTGTGATGCCTAGCGCGAACGAGCGCACGTCGCTCCCGCGATCGAGGACGCGCAAGCTGCCGTCGGTCGCGCTCAAGTAACTGAAGTCCCGGTACTGGGCCAGCGCCGTGAACGAGCCAGTCACGGTCTTGGTGATCGCAAACGAGCGCGACAGCTCGTAGAGCCCCGCGCGGGTGAGCACGAAGAAGCTGTTCCCGGCGTTTTGCACGTCGAGCACGTTGGTGAGGCTCGTGACGGTCGACTTCGGCTCAATGGCGTTGCCCGCCAGGCTGAAGCCCACGACGGCGCCATTTTCGATGGCGACGGCCGTGTCCTTGACGACCGTCAGCCGGTCGATGCGAGCCGCGCGGGGTTGCGTCGCGAGCACGGCCAAGCTCGTGGCGTCCACAATCTGCAGGCCCGTGCCCTGCACCGCCACCACGAGCCTATCGCCCAGCGTGGCGAGAGCCGTCACGTCACCGTCGAACTGCTTCTTGACGACCGGAAATCCGGCCTCCAGCGCGACCAGGCTGCGGCCCTGGGCGAACCAGGCGGTCCCGACGTCGGGCACGGCGTCCGTGAACGGCAACCGCGCTCCGGTATCGGTCGTCACGAGCGCCGCGATGACGATCGCTTGCTTGGTCGCTAACTGCGAGTTACCGAGGCCATCGGAAACCGTGGCGTCGACGTGCAGCCGCGCAACGTCTGGCACGACGAACGTTACGTCGCTAGCGCCGCTGGCGATTACACTGCCGGTACCCTCGTCGATGACCACGATGCGGGTCTGCTGGGTCGTCGCGAACGTGTTGTCCAGGCTGAGGTGGAGCTGCGAGCCCACCATCACACGCGGCGGCAGACCGCGCAGCTTGGGAGCTGCAAGGTTGAACACGGGCACCACCGAGAACGTGGTTTGCGCCGAATCCACGAAGTCATAGCCGGCTCCGTAGTAGGCCCGCGCTCGCAGCTTGAACGCTCGCACGTCCTGAACAGGCGGGGCGCGCAGCGCAAGCTCCGCGTCCTCGGTCGCAATCAGGCGACGGTCCAGCAAGTTGTCGTTGAGGTCCGTTAGCGTGATTTCGGCATACTGGAAGGCTCCCAGCGCGGGCTGCACCACGCGGAACCGCACCGGAATCATCGCGCCTTCCGTGATCTGCGCGTTGGCCGCCGGCTGCGACAGCAGGACGCCGCCAACCACGCCGGTGGCGACCGAAAGCTCGAAGTGCTGTCCTGGCGCTGGGGCACCGTTCAGGTTGAGCGACAGATCCGTCGCACCGACGTTCGTTACGTCGAGCCAACCGCTCAAGCCTTGCGGCAAGCGCAGCAGCGACACTGGGCCGCCAGCGCTGCTGAGCGCGGCCGAGCCGATGCGGCTCTCGGCGCTGAGCGACAAAGCCATCGGCACTCGCGCGGCGCGCGTGAGCACGGTGCCCGAGGCCGGCGCGTAACTGACGGCACCGGCAAGCTCCACCAGCGGTGTGTGGTCGGCAGACGCCGAGCTACCGCGACGGTCGGTGCGAATCACGCGTAGCCCTGCGCTCGCGTGAGGGCGAGCCACGCGCAGCAATCGACCGCCGTTGGCGAAGTCGAGACTGCTCGGCAAAAGCTTGCCGCTGAGATCCGTCACTGACAGCGATTCGCCGCCAAGCGTCGCCGTGTCATCACCCAGCTCGACCTCTACGAACAGCGGAGTGTCGATGAAGTTGGGAACGAACGGCGAGCTAGCGTCGGCCGGAACCAGCGTTTGGGCGTCGACCCGGCGCGTTCCATTGGCGGCGTCGACCAGCTCGTAGGCGCGTGCGCCGATGAAGGCGCGCTCGGCGCCAGCCGCGGGCAAGAGCGCGACCCGCGCACCGTCGAGCAGGACGTTCCAAGCGCGAGCCGTGAACGGGCCGTCGGCAAGGACCCAGGTCAACTCACCGTCCAGCTGCACCGAGCGCACGGTCGCGCCCAGCGAGACTTGCCCGAGCAACGCGACTTCGCCGGTCTCCAGCAGGCGCAGGTCGGCGACGGAGTCGGCCAGCAACACGACGGCGTGGGCTCCCTGCAAGGCGACACCGAGCGGGGCGCCATTGACCAGCCCATTGAGATTGACGCTACGCTCGACCTCCAGGCGCGGAGCCGTCGGGGCGACGCGGAGCACCGAGAGGTTGCGCGTGGAGGTGAGCACCAAGACGCGACCCGCGTCGACCGCCGTCGCCAAAATCGGGTCACGCGAAGCTTGCCCGACTAGCGGAATGAAGACGCCGTTCTCGATTGCCACGGCGTCGAGCAGGTTGCCGTGACGCGTGAAGATCACGTTGCCGCTACCGCCAACCAGGTCGCCGTACAGGCGGCGGCGCAACGGTGCGCCAAAGGTCCCGCCGCTGAGGGGCCAGAATACGAGCTGCTTTTCGCCGCCGGTGGTCTCTTGGCCGACCAGCCCCGCGCCCGTGAACGACACATTCTCGAGCCGCGCGCTAGGGCCGCTCAGCAACACGCCGCTGACGCTATGTACGGCGTAACCTCCGGCCGCGCGGTTGCCAATCCAGAGCAAGGCGCCGTCACCAGTAGCGAGCCCAGGCACCGCGACGAGCTGTTCGAACCGCTCACTGGCCGAGGCCGGAGTGGCAAGGGTCAACGACGTCGACAAGAACGGCAGCACCGACACGCTGCGACTGGCGTTGTTGACGTTGCCGGAGCGGTCCTTCAACTGAGTCAGGACGCTCGCGTCACCGGCCAAGCTCTGCAGCGCTATCGAACGCCGTGTACCGTCGAGAGGCGCCGTCAACAGGCCAGTGCCGATCGGTTGGTCGACCTCGAACGACGAGGCCGCCGAGAAGTCAGTCAAGGCCGCGGGAGGCTCTGCCTTGACCCACAGGGGGCTGCCGCCGAGCACGGCGCCGCTCGGCGTCAGCTCGAGCTCCGCCGTCCCCTGCACCGCGTCGTCATTCAGCACCGTGAGCAGAATTCGGGCGGTGCGGCCGGAAACCCGCTCCCGCAGGCGCGCGACGACCAACTTGTCGGCCCCGAGCGTCGGCAGCTTGACCGACGCCTGCAGGCGCTCCGGACCGTCGCTGGCGCGATGCACGGCGACGGCCGGCGGATTCGCGGCGTTGGCTGCGTCCCCAGCCACGTCGAGATACACATCAGCGTCGGTGGCGTTCGACAGCGCTAGGTCGAACGTGACCGTCTCGCGCTCGCGCAGCGTCGCGCCGTTGGCTGGCGAGAGGATCGCCACGCTCGGATTTCGGGCATCTGGCTGGAACGGGTACAGCGTGACGCTGGCAAGCGCTTCGTTGCCGCTCGGGTCGGTGGCACGTGCAGCGATGGTCACGGGCGCGGTGCTGGTGGGCGTGAACGTGAAGCGTGTCGGGTCGGCAAGTGGCTGAGGCTGGAAGGCGCCGTTCACGGCGATCCGCACCTCTTTCACGCCGTATTGGTCGAAGCTTCGAAGAGTGACCAGGGCAAGCTCACCAATTGGGATGGAGCTGCCATCTTTCGGCGAAACGATCGAGAGCGTGGGCGCAGTCGCGTCGGAGCGAACCTGGTAGCTGCTGGTCAGTGTCTTGGTCGCCGCGCCGTAGCGAGCGGTTAGGCGTACCTGCACTGTCCCGCCGTCGAGATCGACCAACCTGGGCTGCAGGTAGCTCTTGAGCCGCACCTCGCGCACGCCGTCGGCGAGCGCGGTGATTGGAACATTGCTGAAGGTCTGCCCCAGCACCTCGATGTCAGCCGAGCTCACCAGGCCAGCGTCGAGCCCGGAGAGATGGAAATACAGGTCGCCGCGCGTCTGTTCTTCTAGCGGATCGGGCTCGGTAAACACGCCGGCTAGCAGAATTTCCGGCGCTGCGGTGGCAAAGGTCGTGGTGTAGCGCGCCACATTGCCGGCTGAATCCTTGGCCGAGAGCTGAACGCCGAGGCGATCATCTGCCAGGCCCACGCTCAGATCGAAGTAGTTGGCACTGACCGGAGCCGCGTAGCTCTGGCCCCCGTCCCGTGAGACGCGGAACGAGTAAGCGATCAGGCCCGAGTAGTTGTCGTTGCCGCTCGCCGTCAGGCGATAGG
>JAYUYU010000688.1:0-4241 GCA_043752365.1 Myxococcales bacterium
CTCCGGAAAGGCCCGAGAAGGAACGCCAAGAAGCGCTCGACGCCGCGCGCCGCCTGCGCGACGAGGTTGAGCCGCGCTACGAAGCGGCCACGAGCTGCGCCCGCTACAACTCGCAAGCTATCGAGTCCTTGCGGGCCGCCCGTGCGCGCCTCGAACAGAAGGTTAGCGCTCAGCCCTGATCTGACCCTCAGCAGGCAACTCGAGCCGTCAGGCCGTTTAGAAGCCGCACACGGCCGTGCAAGCCGGGTCCGCCTTGTCGCAGTTGGAGCGCGAGATGGCGGCGCCCCCCGGGTATTGTTCATCGACGTAGCGAACCAGCACATCCTGGTTCGAGGCTACGGGGCCGCCAGGAGCGCGCATGCTGGCCCGGATCGCGTCGGCGCAAGCTCCTGCCGGGGCGCCGGCGCCGCTGTCTGGTGCGGCGAGGCAGTTGGGAGTGCTGAGCACGCCGCAAAAACAACGCACCAAGCTCTGCGTGCCGTCGCCACAATTGGTATCGATAATGCACTCTTGGACCGCCTAACAATCACGCCGATCACTGCCCGTGAATCGAAGGCAGGCGTCGCTTAGCTCGAAGCACGCGCCGTCTTGCTCGCAGGCAACGCAGGCGTCCGAAGCGATGCGCTGACACGTATCGGAGCAGGTACGAGTGCTGGCGGGGTCGCACTCCTCGGCCTCCAGGACGAGGCCATCGCCACAGAACGGAAATGGCCCGTTCATGTGCTTGCAGCCCGCGGCGCAGGTCGTGCCGGGTGGAACGCCGGGCGGTAGTGAGGTGCCGTCGCACAGCTCAGTCACACCGATTAGATTATCACCGCACACGTCCGGCAAGAGCCGGCAATCGGCGCTGCAATTGGGTATTGGACTGGCTCCAGGCGGCTCGCATTGCTCGGCCGGCGCTTCGACGATGCCGTCGCCGCAACGGTAGCTGCAGTCGGAGGGGCAGCCGTAGGGTCCGGCAACAGGCGAGCCGGCCGGCGCCGCATAGTCGCAGTCCTCGCCAACGTCGAGCGCCCCGTTGCCGCAAGTCGGCACTTGGAAGCAGGAAACGTTAAGCAGCCGCGACTTTTGGCAGATGCCATTGTCGACCGTCAGCTCGACGACGGACCCGCCCGCGACCGTGCAAGTCAGCGAAGCGTTCTTCGCCGTGGGGGCAGCAATGGTGCCGAGGCTCGACTGGCCCGCCGCTGTCGCCCAGCTGTAGGTCAGCGCGCGTCCGCCCATGTCGTGAGCCTGGGCGTTGAGGGCGATTGCGTTGCCAAGAATGGCCTGCGACGGCGTGGCGAGCACGCTCTCGAGCATCAGACTGGGACACGGATCGGGAACGCTGCCCGCGAAGCCGCAGACCTCGGTGCACGCAGGATCAATTTTGTCGCAGTTGTAGCGGGCAATTGCGGCACCGCCCGGTACGGTTTCGTCGATGTAGCGAACTAGCACGTCATTGTTCGTTGCCGGCACTCCGCCCAACGACATGGCAGCGCGGATCGACGACGCGCACGGGCCGGCGGGAGAGCCCGCTCCGGCGTTCGGCGCCGCGACGCAATTGCTCGTCGACATGGCACCGCAAAAGCAGCTGGTGAAGGTGCTCGCGCCGTCGGCGCAGTTGGTCTCCGTGATGCACGCCTGGACCTGAAAACAATTGTGTCGCGCTTCACCCGTAAAGTTCAGGCAGGCGTCCCTCAAGTCAAGGCAGGCCCCGCTTTGCTCGCAGGCAACACAGGCATCCGTCGCGATCCGCTGACAGTTGTCCGCACAGGTTTGAGAGGAGGGGGGATCGCACTCTTCGCCCGCTTCGATGACGCCATTACCGCAACTGGCTCCGTCAATGACCAGGATGCAATCAGGCCTGCAACTCGAGCCGGCGGGAGTCCCCGGCGGGAGTACGTTGCCGTCACATTGCTCGGGAAACTGAATGAAACCGTCTCCGCATGTGGCTTGGCGAAAGCGGCACTGCTCCGTGCATGCAGTTGTGGGGGGGGCCCCCGTTCAGCTCGCATTCCTCCACGGGTGATTCGATCACGCCGTCGCCGCAAGCTATGTTGCAGTCGGCGGTGCAGCCGAACTGGCCACTCCCGGGTTGACCCGCCGGTATGTAAGGGTCGCAGTCTTCACCGACCTGGAAAATGCCGTCGCCGCATTCGCCGCCGCTGGAGCACGTGACTTCGACGTCGAGCCGCTTCTGGCACTCCTGGTTGCTCATCGTGACCGTAAGCGGCAAGGAGCCGATTCCGGAACACTGGAAGCTCGTCCGCGCGACCGCCGGGTTGCTGAACGACCCCACAGAAGCCCGTGCGGGATGCACGGACCAGCGGTAGCTCACGGCCTTGCCGTCGAGATCGTGGCCGGCTGCGGCAACGGCGCCGTGGGAACCGGTGGCCATGTAGCTCGGGATGACCAGCGCATAGTCCGGAATTAGCCGTGGGCAGGCATCGGTCTCGACCTGCGTGTTGGCGATCAGCTGGCCGGTGCTGTTGTCGCGGCAGGTCAGGGTGAGCGTGATGCTGACCCCGGTGTTGGGCGCAATGTCGAACGGCCCCATCGCTCCCGTGCAGGTAATGTCGTCGCCGGCTTCGGCTGAGGCAGCGCTTACGCTCAACGTGTAGCCCTGGCCGACCGGCACCGGTAGCCCAAACGTAAAGCTCTCGTCCGTGCCGGGCGTGGGCACGCTGCCCGCCGGTAGCGCTGAGCCGGGAATCAGCGGTGTCCCGGTCACCACGTAGCTCACCGAATTCAAGGTGACACCGGTCACCGGCACGAGCTGAAGGCGTAGGCTCCCCGGAGCCCAGCGCGGCCCATCGACCCAACCACCTCGACTTTGAGTTCAGCATCAGACCCTCCCGAGCTATCCGGAGACGGGTCTTAGCTCGGCTAGCGCCCGGACGGCGTGCCGTGTCGGTGACTTCGTGGCGTTGCTCGCTACAGCTTCGCCAAAAGCTGCACGAGTCCGTGACAGAACGTGCCTCCGATTCACAACGATGTGCGGGAAATCAGCAGCAGCGTGCGCGGATCACGGTGACGCATACGAAAGCCGCTCAGGCCGTCGTGGAGAGCCTCGGCGGTTATGCGCTTTGAGCGGGGGACGTCCACGGCGAGCCGTTGCTGAATGTTGCGCGCAAACGGTTCGTCGTCGACGAGCACGACAAGCTCGAAATCCTTGTCATTTTCGAAGCTCCGGTAATTGCCATTGGTCGAGCCGTGAATCGACCAGCGCTGATCGAAGACGGCCATTTTGAGGTGATTGAAGTGGTTCTGGTATTCGAACACCTCGACGCCGTGTTCCAGCAAGCGCGCATACTCGTATTGCTGCGCGTCCTGCGCAAAGCTGTTGTCGTTCCACGCAGCAGCTGGCAACACTAGCGTGACTTCGAGCGTAGGCCGCCGCTGTTTGGCCTGGCAGAGCGCGCTCACCAAGTCCGGGTGATACAGGTAAGGATTCTCGATGAAGATCGAGCGCTGCGCTTCGCCGGTCAGTCGCTGGTACAGCTCGAGCACCGCATTCGGTTGGTCGTCGGGCTGATTGGAGTAGATTTCGGTGCGTTGGACCAAGAACGCCCCGCGTCGGGGCGGGTTGCTGACAATGGCTGGTGCAAGCTCGTATTCGTTACCGCCATCGAGCACGAAGCGGTCGTGAAAGTAGGCCTCTAGCTCGTGCGCGATGGGCCCTTCAAAGCGCGTCCAGCTGTCGTGCCACTTCCACCAGGGCTCGGGCAAGGCCGCCTGCCTACGCTGTTCGCCCTCTTGGCGAGCGTCCAGCGCGGGGTCGAACGGCACCCGATACAGGTACTGCGCGCCGATGTTGGCGCCGCCACAATACGCAATACGGTCGTCGATGAGCACGAGCTTGCGGTGGTCGATGTGCAACTCGTCGATCGCAATCGTATCGCGGATTTGTGCAGCCACCGAGACCAAGCGCGGGTGAGCGCCCGGTATCACCTTGTCGTAGTCGATGTTGGAGTTGAGCACCATGACGCCCGCGTCGAGCAGGCGCTGACACATGGGCTCGACGTCGAGCGGGTTGTGCGTGACCGACGGGTCGTGCGCCATCATCTCCTTTTCGCCGGTCGAAAAAGGGTCACCCATGCCGGTCTTGTCGATGTTCAACAGCACACGGCACGCAACGCCTTGCTGGGCCTTCAGGATCAACAAGTCGGCCAGCTCGTCGCCGATTGGGTCACGGAACCACAGGAAGACGGATACATGAATCGAGCTGCGGGCCGCCCGGATGTCGTCCAGCAGGACGG
>JAYUYU010000689.1:0-4237 GCA_043752365.1 Myxococcales bacterium
TTGAGCGCACGCCGGGTCGCTAGCGATGGCCGGACAGCCAGCGTTGGCGTTTTGCTCAGCGCAACTCTGGCAACACTCGTCGTTGGGATCCTGGCAAGCCGACGTAGCGCGATACATGGGAGCCGCTCGCGAGATGAGCCAGCCATAGCCTTCGTCCTGAATGGAGCAATCGTTTTCGTCGCTCAGCACGACGACGGACAACACCGAGTCGGGCCGCAGAAAGGCCGCGCGCTGCGCCAACAGCTCGGCGTCGACGCCCTGAGCCTCCGCGAGTGATCCACCGGCTGGAACCACGATGGCCAATGGCGGCTCCGGATCGACCAAGAACCGAAACCAGGCCTCCAGCGAAGCCTCGTAACCGCAGCCACGCTCGTTCACGGCGGCGAACATCGGCACTAAATCGGTTAGCAAGACATCGAGGCTGGGCTCGGCATCGGGACCCCACGCCAGAAAGCCGCTGTTTTCGAAGCTCTTCACGCCAGGGCGAATGGCACCGATCAGCTGCGCGTGATCGTTGTCTTCCGCCGACACACAGACGTCTTTTGCTCCCACGGCACCGTGCGAGCCCAAACTCGATGTGATGATGCCCACGTGAATATCGTCGGCCGGCAGCTGGGGGCCGCCTGGACCCAGCAGCCAGGTCACGGCCTCGGCCAGCAACCGCTGCTTTTCGAGCATGTCGTACGAGTTGTCGACCATCAGCAGCAAGTCGAGCTTGTGCAGGGCCACGGCGTTCGGGATAGCGCCGTCCGGGGGCAGCATCGACTTGCCACCCGTGCCGGCGTCACTGGTGCTGGCACCCGTGTTCCCGACTCCAGCGGCGGCAGCGGGCGTCCCGCCTCTACCGGTGGCTGTGGCGCCACCGCTTTGGCGGTCCGCGTCCAAGTCCCTCTTGTCGCCGTTGGTCTTGCCACAGGCCAGGACCAACGAAACACCGAGCAGCACGACCCCAAGCGACAATCCGCGCATGAAAGCTCCCCTCTTGTCCTGTAAGGGTAGCAGCCCGCCCCCGCGGGTCGCCGATTACTTTCCCGGAACCGCCATTTTTGATAGCCCGAAGCCATGCGTAAGCTTTGCTCGCTGGCAGCGGTTCTAACGACCATCGCGGGCTGCATGACCCCACCGACCCCCGCCGAGCGAGTCACCGATGCCGCCATGGCCCTGAACGTCGCTGCGCGCTTCAACCAGCTGGACGTCGCCGTTTCGCACGCCGCCGTGGCGGCGCGCCCGGATTTCATCAAGCGGCACGCAGCCTGGGGTCAAAGCCTACGCATCGTGGACGTGGAGATGGCCAGCCTCTCGCTGCCCGAGTCTGACCGCGCCATCGTACTCGTCGACTACGCCTGGATCCGCAACACGGAAGGCAACATGCGCGCGACGCGCGTCGAGCAGATCTGGAAGGACGACGCCGGCTGGCACTTGGTGCGAGAGAAGCGCGTCTCGGGCGACGTCGGCTTACTGGGCGAGCCCATGCCCGATGCCCCGCCGCCACAGCCCGACAAACAGTTCGCGACGCGCACCATCCGCGAAGATGGTGCGGCCGTCACCGAGTAGCCGTTCCGCTTAGCGGGGCTACGCTTCAGCTGGCGCTAGCAGCCGCCGCTTTTTTGCGGGTGGGCTTAGCCGTGGCTTTGCGCGTGGCCTTGGTCGCTTCGGCTTTGCGCGCGATGCGCGCCTTCTTCTTCGCCTGAGCCTTGCGGCGAGTCATTTTAACGGAAGCACGGCTGTCGAATTTACCCATGACCCGGCCCTAGTACTGCGCTTCGCCGTGAAGCGCTAGTCTCGACTTTGCGGCGGCGGAAGGCGACCGCGGACGCCAGACGGGCGCGGAAGGCGACGGGCTGCGGGGCGACGGGCGCAGAGGGCGACCCACTGCCGGGAGAGCAGCTCAGCCGCTCGAGGCGTCTTCGAGGGCACGCTCGCGATCGCGTACTTCGAGGCGATAGCGGCTATTCACGGTCTCGATATAGAAGACGTCTTTGGTGGCGACGCGCAGCACGCGCTTGACGGGCGTGGTCACGTACTCGTGCATTCCATCGGAAAACTCGATCACCACGACCGAGCCCTTGCGCGGGGCCCGAACCAGGCGACCGGCGACTGCTCGTGACCCGCGACCGAGCTTCCGGAGCACGACTTGCACAGGGGTTACTCTAGCAAGGTCCATGGTTGAGTCCACCGGGCAGTTGCCCTTCGAGCTAATGAACGGCAGCCCGCAAGTGCGCGAAATGTCGGCAGATGTGGTCTCAGCAAACTATTTCACCAAAAACTCAAGCCGGCGGTGATTCGGAACAGGGGTCCGGCGACCGATAGTTCGCCCAGGTCCAACGGCGTGAGGCGCTGGGGGACCGAGCCGGCGTCCTCCGGCTCGAAAGTGAGCTTCATGGGAGCGGTCCAGCCGTAACCGCCCTCGCCCATCAACCAGAGCCGGGGCTTGCGGGAGGCACCGCTTTCGTAGCCCCACAGCTCCAGCGCGGCGCCAGCCGTGGCGTCGAAGCCAAACTTCCAGCCCGTCTTCACCAGCGGTGTGCCAAGCGCTCCCGAAACTTCGGCGGCCTCACGGGTGAGGGTCGGCCCGACTTTGGCCGTGAGCACCAGAATACGCAGCACGTGATAGCGAGCTTCCGGCGCCAGCGTGAAGCGCCGAAGATCGAGCGACGCTTCGTCGCTGCGCAGGTTTGCAGACGAACCGCCGTAGTCGAAGCCAGCCACTGCAGCGAGCGACAGCTGGTCCCGCGCCCAGAACGCGAAGGAGGCCCCAACACTGAACTGGGGCAGCACGTCGTTCTTCGAGAACGGGTCGAAGCCGGAGCTGTTCACGAACTGCGTGCGCGCGCCGATCTCGAAGCGAACGTTCTTCTGATGATTGCCGAGCCCGCTCGGCGGCGCTGCAGCGGGCGACGCCGTGTCCTGACCTTCGGCGGCCAAGCCGTGCCCGGCAGCGAGCAGTGCGGCCGCGCACGTCAAGGCGCCAACCATTTTGGACCCATGCCTGCGCGTCATCACTTGATCCCCTCCAGTTCGAGTGCCGAATAGAACTTGGTCTCGGCCGTGCTGGGGTTCTGACCGTCGAACAGCGTTGCGGCGACGCTGCTGTGTGCGCGGTTGGCCAGAACGTGAAGCGCCAACGCCGTGCGCTCGTCCCCGCGCTCGGTGGCAAAATCATGCACGAAAGCTATGGGTTCTTGGGTGTACAGCGAGGCGGGTTGCAGAGGGTCGAAGGTCAGCTGCGCGAAGCGGCGCTCGTGCCCGAAAGCCCACAGCTGCTCGCCGTTCGGCGAAAGGTTCAGCGTCAGGTTCGTGAGCACGTCGAGCGGAAAGCTCTTCTGCTCGGTCAGATCGAGGACGTAAAATTGTTGCGTCGTACCGGTGCTGGTGCCGGACAGTATCTTGCGGTCCGCGAACTTGTCGCTCTGCTCGTTGGGAATATCGTAGACCTGATCGACTTTGATGCCAATGTCGTAAGCCTCGATGCTGTGATACGGCGTACCGGTCGTGATGCCGAGCCGCCAGAACGCGATCCTATTCGTGGCTTCGCCGTACAATAGCGCGATGTCTTCGCCAGACTGTTCGCTGACGTCGTTGGTGATGCGACGAATTTTCGTGAAGGCCGCGTGCAGCGGCACCTCTTGGGCTACGCCAGAAGACGGATCGATCAACTTGGCAGCTTGCTTGGTCGGCACGAGCGCAGCCAAACGCAGCCCGCCGTCTTTGCGCGTTTGAACGAAGTCCAACTTGCTGGGCACTCCCCCGACGTCCACCAAGTTGGGGTGAACCGAGAAAGCGTGGTTGGCGCTCTCGGGCGCGTTGATGGTGAGCAAATCGACATTCGTGTCGCCGGCCAGCTGCACGCCCAGCAGCGAGTTGACTTCGCCTGGGATGCCAGCGTGGTAAACGACGTCGAGCGGAGCTGCGTCTTGGGGCAAAGCCACGGTGATTTCCGGGTCTTGCGGCCGCTCCAAGTCGATGATGGCCAAATCCTTCTCGCGCTGCACCACCAGCAGCCGGCGGCTCGCGCCGTCTGGAATCGTCAGCTCGCTGGTGAACGTGAAACGAAGCGGCTTACCGCCGTAGCTGCCGAGCGTCTTGCTGGTCAGTGAGGCCGTTGCGCCCGCGCCTTGCCCCAAGCGGACCAACAACAGCTCGTTGGGGTTCGAGACCAGGCCTTCGCTGCCGTGAATCAGCAGCCACTCGCCTTGCGGGTCGACCTCCAGCTCGTTGTACGGATCCTGCAGCTCGA
>JAYUYU010000690.1:0-23574 GCA_043752365.1 Myxococcales bacterium
GCGGATCGCGGTGTCGCGGTGACCACGGCGCGCTTCGATGTCGGCCAGCGCCGTGATGGCCTCCGGGTCGAGCGGTTCTTTTTCGAGCCAGCGCTCGGCTAGCCGCGCAGCTTCAGCCAAGTCTCCGGCGGCACTGCTGAGGGCGAAGGCCTTCTTCAAAGACTGGCGGCGGGAGTCGTCGCGCGACAGCTCGCGTTCGGCCTCAGTCAGCGCGCTGCCACTGGCAAGCTTGGGTACGAAGCGATCGGTGAATATTTCGCCCTTGCGCTCCCAAACGCGACGCATCGGGACCATGCTGCGGGGGCGGGGGCGCGACGGCATGACTGGCTCGAGCACGCTGTTGTCGGACACGACGACACGCTTTTTCTCGGCTTGCGCCCGCTCGGACTCTGGGGCGCTAGTAGCGGGGGGCGGCGGGGCAAACGCTGGGCTTCGGGCGGGTGCGCCCTGGGCCGACCCGACGTTGCCGCGTGGCTCTGACTCGTAAGCGTCCGATTCGCCACCGCGGTTGGCAGTAGCGGCTTTGGCGGCCGGCCGGGGTGCGCCACGCGGCGCCAAGTCGTCACCCCGCTCGGCTTTGTCACTCATGGCCAGGGGGGCCTGGTCTTTGTAAAGCGTTTCGTCGTCCGAAAGGGCCAGCTCGCCGCTGGCGCTCGAGCCGTCGGCCTCGAGATCTGCAGTGTACTCGGGCGTCTTCCTCGAATTGTCGAGCCCGAACGCCTTGTACATGGCTTGGCTCTCCAGCACGAGCAGCGAGGTGTAGCGGCTGGCCACGCTGAGCCGCGTCGACAAGGCTACCGCTTCGCGTTTGGCACTGTCGCTGCCATCGCGCTCCAAATCGGCGATGCGAGCGCCTGCAAACAGTCGCGGTACGAAAGCGTTGCCGCTGGAATCGCTGGCGCTCACGTCGAGTGGGTAGCGTTGTTCGAAAGGGCGACCGTTGATGGTGCCGCGCAACACCGCGTCGCCCTTGAGTTGAGTCGAGTTGAGTCTTCCTGTAACCAGCAGCTCGCTGCCCGCCACCAGGGGGTCGAGGCGGGCGGGCGCGACTTGAGAGATACCTTCGGGAAGCTCCAGCCGCACGTCGCTCAACGCGGCCCCATAAACCGCGGAAAGCGCGGACAACGTGGCGTCCGAGAGCGGCTGCCCGGGCACGTACGGGAGTGCACTGCCGCCGCCGCCGCGAGCCAGCGCGAACAGCGATTCGGCATCGGACTCCGGCCCAATCCCCAAGCTTGTGACGCGGCCGCCGGTCGGCAAGGCAGCGCGCGTGGCACGCTCGATGGTGGAGGGTCGGGTAGGGCCGGCGGTGGCGGTGCCGTCACCGATGTAAATGACGTGTGGTGTTCGACCCGAGTCGCCGAGCGCCGCGAAACCACGCGCGACCGCGAAGGTGATGTCCGACGCGCCCTCGGGCGTCTCGCGCTCCAAAAAGCGACGCACGTCGCGGGCAGTCTGCGCGCCCGGAACGCGTAGCTCGCCAGGAATCGCTCGGCAGGTGTTGTCGCAAGCCAACACCGTGACCCGATCGGCTGGATCCAACTCGCGCGATAGCCGGCTGGCCAGTGAGGTCGCACGCCTAAAATTCTCACCAAACACCGAGCGGCTCGCGTCGACGACGAGCGCGACGGCTCGACCCGGTCCACGGTCAGCCTGCTTCGGCAAGCGAGGACGCAGCGCCAACGCGACGAAGGGCCGCGCCGCGTCTCCCTCACTCGCACGGTCTCGGTAGGCCCAAGCGGAGACCTCGGAAGCGCGATCGGCGAGCGCGTAGTCGACCCCAAAATCCCCGACAGGAACGAAGGATTTGGCGTTGAAGCGCAAGCGCTCGGCGCCGTCACTGCGGTCGCGACTCACTTCCCAGCCGGGCGCACGCACCCGGAACGCAGGGTCATGGCCACGCACCTGCACGTCCATCGAAAAGTCGAGCGGCGTGCTGTTGCCGCTCGGGTCGAAGCCGAGCGGGTAGCTGTAGTGTCGCACCGACGCGGACTGCTTGACCAACTGGGAGTAGGCCAACACGACCCGTCTTGAGCCTCGGCGCGGGATCGGAAAGATGCGCAGCTCGAAGCGGCCCCCGCGCTGCCATTCGAGCAAGGCCGGATCGCGCCAGGGTCCTGGTACCCACACGATCTCGTCTTTGATTTCCTGGCGTAGCTGGGGCGCTGCGTTGACGATCGCGCCGCGCCAGATGGCCGCGGCTCGCTCGCGCTCGACGAACGCGCCTTCCTCGAGCTTGCCGTCGACCTCGAGCGCCAGTCGCTCGATTTTCGCGTCTGGCGGCAAAGGAAAGCGGAAGATGCCCTCCAGCACGTCATCGGTCTGGTTGGTGAAGACCTCCTCCACTTCGGTGCGCGCGACGCTGCCGGCAATCTTCACCCTCACGGCGTGCGATTCGAGCCGCACGGCGCCCGCTCGCTCGGCCTTTTCGCCTGGTTTTTGAGCTTTGAGCTCGCCAAGTGCGCGCGGGCGGGCCTCAGGCTCCTCGTCGGCCACGGGTTTCATGACCTCACTCCAACCGAGCGCTTCACCCAGGGTGGCAACCGCGCTGGTGGTGGGCGGGGAGCCAGGAAACACGCGGCCCTCTTCACCCGCCAGCACCAACGCGTCATGTCCTCGGCCATCGGAGAGTCGAACCTCGCCGCGCGCCACCTGCACGGCGGCCGAGTCATCGTCGGCGCGCAACGAGAACTTGGTGCCCAGAACGTCGAGGTGGCCACCCCTGAATTCGAAGCGTGCGCCCCAGTTTTCGCGGTGTTCGATGTCGGCGACGACGCCGCCTTTCACTAGCTCGGCGCCTCGCCCCCGCGTCGATAAGCGGAGGGTGGTATCGCGGTCCAGTGAAAGCAGACTACCGTCGGCGAAGGCAAGCTCGACGAGCGTGCGGCGGTCCGTCCGCAGCTGCGAACCTGCCGGCACTTCGTCACCCTGTCGAGCGTCGCGACAGGCGTTGCCGGTCGGCGCACACACCTCGAGCTTGCCGTTTTGGGTCAGCAACTTGGCGACCTTGCCGCGCCACGGTGGGCCGCTCAGCTCCGGATCGTCGGCGCTAGTGCCTGACTCTTTGGCTCGGCCGACCAGGATGGCTGCGGCGGCTGCGGCGGCGATGACCGGCACCGCCCAGCGTTTGGCGAACGCGGCGAACGAGCCTGCTGCCCGTGGTGGCGAGCTGGTGGTGGGTCCAGGCAACGGCGGCGTCGCTGCGCCGACATGAGGGGACGGAGCGACGGCCACGGGCGGCGCTTGCGGGGGGCAGAGCCGCTGGCTGAAGGCTTCGGGCAGCTGAAAGTCGCTGCCGGCTTCGCGGATTAGCTGCTCGGCGCGTTCGGCGTCGTAGCGAGCGTCGCGGCAAGTGTCGCAGTCGGCGACGTGCAGCACCAGCTCTGTCGGCGCGCTGCCGTCGAGCACGCTTGCCATGTCTTCCAAAGTGCGTTCGCAGGTGACACTAGTTGCGTTGGCGCTCATGACTTATCCTCACCCAGCAGGTTGCGCAGGCGCGCCAGGCCTCGTGAAACGCGCTTGCGCGCTGCGGCTTCGTCGATGCCGCAGGCTTGGCCGACCTCGCGGAAACTCAGCTCCGCCGCAAAGCGCAGCACGAGCGCTTCGCGCTCGGTCGGACGAACGGCTTCCAGCAGCTTGCGCGCGCGTAGCGCCAAGCTGAGGCGCTCGGCGCTGACCGCGCCCTCTGGAGGGCTCAGGGCGTGTTTCAACTCACGCTCACGCGCTCGCGCTTCCAGGCGTCGAGCACAGCGACGGCGCGCCACGCTGAGCAACCAGGCGCGCAGCGTCCCGTCACCGCGAAAACCTTCGAGCCCGTCCAGCGCCGCTAGCAGGGTTTCTTGCAAAGCATCTTCGGCTTCGCTTTGCGAGCCCAGCAGCGCCATGCAGGCTCGGCCAATCGCCTGGGCGTGGTGGTCCACGAGCAGCGCGGCGACGCGGTCACGGTCGTGCGGCAGCGCCGCCAGGATGGCGGCGTCGTGGTCCGGCGCTGCGGGGGCAGGCCGGCTGGGGCTTGGACTCTGAAGGCTCGCGTCCACGCCGGCTTCCTCGTCGCTCATGTGGCCCGCTCCCTGATTTTCGTGACCGGAAATGTTCATCTGAAGTCGCTCGGCTTTGTCGACAACGCGCTTCGGGGCTCACCCTTGCACTCGGCGCGCTGCAGGGGTGGTGGACGCTCCAGGGGGCGTTTTGGTCTGCGCCTGGCCTCGAATCGACAGTCGCTATGCAAAAAACGCAACCAGACCGATTGGTTACGAGGGCTCGCACAGATCCGGCCCTGCCGTCCTACGCTGAGCGGGTGCCCGAGCTTCCCGACATTCAGGTCTACGTGGAGCGCCTGTCGGCCCACCTTGTCGGACAGCGCATCAGCGGATTTCGTCTACCCAAGCCGTTTTTGGTGCGGACGTTCGAGCCGCCGTTGGCTTCCTTGGTCGGCAAGCGGCTAGACGCGTTCTCCCGCATCGGCAAGCGCATCGTGTTCGAGCTCGAGCAAGAGCTATTCATGGTGTTGCACCTGATGATCGCCGGGCGCTTGCACTTGGGTGAGCTCGGCAAAAAGCTGCCAGGGCGGATCGGCTTGCTCGGCATCGATCTCGAACGACATTCGCTCGTGCTCACGGAGGCGGGCAGCAAGCGCCGCGCGAGCCTGCACGTGGTCCACGGGCGCGCTTCGCTGGCGGCGTTTGCACGCGGCGGCGTTGAGCCGTTCGAGGTCGACGCGGTCGCGTTCGGCGCCGCGCTGCGCCGTGAGAATCGCACCGTCAAGCGTGCCCTGTGCGACCCCACCATCATTAGCGGAGTCGGCAACGCCTACTCCGACGAGATTTTGCACCGAGCGCGGCTGTCACCGCTTCAGCGCACGGGCAACCTGACAGACGCGGAGCTCGAGGGATTGTTCGGGGCAACGCAGCAGGTGCTGCAGGAGTGGCTGGCCCGGCTGCGCGCCGAGGCCGCGATTGGCTTCCCGGAAAAGGTCACGGCCTTTCGCCCTGAAATGGCCGTGCACGGCAAGTTCAAGCAGCCCTGTCCGGTGTGCGGTACGGCGGTTCAACGCATCGTTTACGCCAACAACGAGTGCAACTACTGCCCGCGCTGCCAAACCGCGGGGCGGCTCCTGGCCGATCGTGCGTTGTCGCGGCTACTGACCCAAGACTTTCCGCGCACCATCGAGGACCTCGAGGAGCTTGCCGCGACGCGGGCGCGGGACGTATAAGGAACGAGCTTCCCAGGAATTTCCATGGCCTTTCAAAGCATTCTCGTGCCGGTCGACTACTCCGAACCTTCTCGCCGTGCGCTCGAGCTGGCGCTTTCGCTCAACGACGGCGCCGAGGTGACGGTGGTTCACGTCTGGGACCGCCCTGCATACGTCGGCGAAGAAGTGATCGCGCAGCCCGACGGCTCACGCCGCTCGCTCTCGGAGCTTATCCGCGACAACGCCGAACGCGACATGACCGAATTTCTCGCGCCGGTGAAGAATCCTTCGGGCAAGGCTTTCAAGCACCAGCTCATTTCGGGCGATCCGACGTCGGCCATCATCGCAGAAGCCAGCAAGCCCGGTTACGACCTACTGGTAGTCGGCACGCACGGCCGCACGGGCGTAACGAAGCTCTTGCTGGGCAGCGTTACCGAAAAGCTGATTCGGCTCTCGCCCATCCCAGTGCTGACGGTACCAACCGCGCGCTAACGAGCGGGAAAGCGCCTCAGGTTTGCGCGGGCGGGTCGTCGCGCTCAGCGTTTGCGCGGGCGCGTGGCGCGTGCATGACGCGGGCTGTTTTCTCTGCTCGTGCTTAGAAGCCCGGGTTGCGAATCGGCGAGACGAACGGTTCTTTGCGCGGCGTACTGGTTTGACCGGGCTTGGCGGTGCTGGTGCCCGGTGATCGCCTGCCGCCGGCGGGGCGTGGCGCGACGCTGGCGCTTGGCGCTGGCGCGGCTTCGATTGGTAGGTCGCTGGCGGGCATGCCCGATGGAGTGGACGGGAGCGGCCTTTCGACGCTGGGTGGCGTCGCCATCGGCGGCGTGATGGGCGCTGTGATGGGCGTGACGGCCGCGGCGGGACGCCGGCTTTCGTCGCGGCCGAAAGCGAAGCCGAGACCGGCGCCAACCAGCAAAATCAACCCGAACGCCACGTACAGGCTGCGTCGGCGCTGCGACTCCGCGTGCGCGAACGAGGGCGGCGGCTCCGTCGACGACGCTCCGGGCAGTGAGCGACCGTCGGTGCTCGGGGTCATCTCGCGCCCGATGCCTTCGAGCACCGTCGCAGGCTCGTCGGTCGTGGACGGAAGCAGCTGCAGCTGCGGCGCCGAGCGCGACATCTCGCGCCGATCTGCCTGTTCAAGCGCCTGCTTGATGGCCTGTTTCTGGCGCTCTAAGCGATCCGGCAACAGGCGGCGGATGAACTCCGATACCTCTTCGTCCGTGCTCTCGCGCATCGCGCTAGGCAGCGCTCGCGTGAGGCCGAGCAGCATATCGTTGGCCGAGGGGTAACGCTTGGCGGAGTCTTTGGCCAAGGCCTGCATCAGGCAGGCTTCGAGCCCCGCGGGGTAGCCAGGCACCAACATCGAGGGCAAAGTGGCAGGTTCGTCAGAGCTTATACGCGCGATGGTTTGCGCTTGATCATCGCCGCGAAAGGGGTGCTTTCCGGTGGTCATCATGTACAGCAGGATGCCCATCGCGAACACGTCGGTGCGACGATCGATCTTCTCGCCGCGCAATTGCTCGGGCGACATGTAGGCAATCTTGCCCTTGAGCTGACCGGCTTCGGTCTGAGTGTCGAGGCGCGCCGTGGCTTTGGCCACGCCGAAGTCGACTACCTTGACCACGCCGTCGTAGGTGACGAGCACGTTCTGCGGCGAGACATCGCGGTGCACCAGACCGACCAGCACGCCGTCAGGCTCACGCAGCTCGTGCGCGGCGTGGAGGCCACGGCACGTCTGGGTGGCAATGTGCACTGCGATTGGAAGAGGGATGCCGCCGCGGGTCGCGGCGTACTTCATGATGATGCTGAGCGCTTCGCCGCTCACCCATTCCATCACCAGGTAAAGGATCCGGTCCTGCTCGCCGAGATCCATGATCTCGATGACGTGCGGATGTCGCACCTGGGAGGCCAGGCTGGCCTCGTCGAGGAACATGCGCTCGAAGCTGGGGTCGTCGACGAGACCCGGGAGCATGGTCTTGATCGCGACCAGCTTTTGGAAACCGCGCGTGCCCTTGAGGCGCGCAGCCCACACGCTCGCCATGCCGCCCCGTGCCACAGGCATCAAGAGCTCGTAGCGGCCGAGCACCTGCCCGGGCGAGACGTCATCCAACATGATGGGACAGCTTGGAGCCTATCACCGGCATGGCCTCTCCGATCGAGAGCCATCGGCATTGTTCCCAGGACCCTCGACGCGGCTGCCGCCCGGCCTTGCGTCCGAAGGCGAATACAAGCGGTGTCGACACACCTACATTGGAGTCAATGTGTCGTGGCCGACGGACCGGCGTGGAGCTCCACGCGACCTTCGGCGCCGGTTCGGAGCGCGAGGACCTCGCCAGCCGCCACGCCAGAGGCGAGCACCGGGGAGTGCGTGGTGAGGATCCACTGCACCGACGGTAGGGCTGCTCGAAGCGCAGCCGGCAGCTTGGAGGCGACGCTGGCGTCCTGGTGCAGGTCCGCTTCGTCGATCAGCACTACGCCCTCGCCGATGCGCGGGTCGCGATCAGGATACGCGGCCCAAAGGGTGCGCACCGAGAGCGCCCCGAATGCCACGAGATGGCGCGCGCGCGTTGGTAGGCCATCGAACGGCACTTGCGTGGCGTCAGCCGCGCGAAACATCGGCTCCCAGCTGACGGCGTCCAAGCCCACGTAGCTGAACCCGCTGAGGCTCACGAGGCGGTCGACGACCTGGTGCATGGCGGGGCCGAGGGCGTCGAGCCTCACGTCGCCGTCCAACGGGCGGCGCGCGACGAGCGCCGTACCGATTTCGGCGTAGGCCAGCGCCTGCTTGGTTTCGCGAGAAAGGTCGGAGCGGGCTGCGTCGTCGAGGCCTGCCGCCTGCTTCACGTCATAGCGGGCCACGCCGCGGCTCGGCGCGGAAATGCCGATCGGCTGGCGTGAAAACCAGCGCGTGGCGGCGATGGTCAGCAACGCGAAGCCGCCTTCGCTCGCGACGCGATCGAACAACGCTTGCTCGCGCCGACGCGCCAGCTCCTGATCGTCGGGACCGGCAAGCTTTACGTTGGGGCTGGCGACCCGCAGTGGGTGCGGACGCTCGGGATCATCCTGCCCCAAGAACCAGTCGGCTGCGGCCCAGCTCGTCGCGCTGCCGTCGGCTGCCTTTTGCTGGTCCGAGCGGGGCTGCTGCGCGGTAGCATGACCCGGACGCGACGTGCCGATGACAGAAAGCACGCTCGTCTTGCCAACTCCGCCTCCGCCCTGAATCACGACCATGCGCCGCGGCTGTTGCTCTTCGTCAGTGAACGAAAGCACCAGGTCGTCGAACGGACCTACACCGTGCAACTCCGCGCGCAACAGATACATGTCGCTCGCTATTCTAGCGCAGCCGTGTGCTCGGCGCGCTTCTTCAGCGCTTGATTCATGTAGACGCAGCCGCGCGCCGCCAGCGTCAGCGAGTTGCCCGCGAAACGCAGCAGAAAACCCGAAAAATTTTGGCCCTGGACCACGCGCGTCCGGCCCGGCCCGCGCTGGGTCAAGGCGAAGAAGTGCTCGGCCTCGAGCAGCGCCGGAAACATGAAGCGACCGCGCCAGCGGAGCTGGGCGTTTTCAGTCACCTGCGTGACGCGGGGTTCCAACAGGTAAATTTTTCCTTCCGGCAGGCTCATCTCGACGGACAGCTTGTTCCCGATCGCCAGCTTTCCGCGCACCGAGGTAAGGAACGGATTCCAAGCGTCGTAACTCGGAAAGTCAGTCAACACGCGGTACACGTGCGCTATCGGCGCCGCGATTTCGACTTCGGTACGCAGCTCGGTTCTGGGCATGCCAGGGCTTCGACCTACCTGCCCGAGAAAGGCTTGGGCTCACGGCGCTTCTTCACCGCAGCCATTGCGTCGTCGACGGCCTTATCGTCGCGCAGGCACGGGTAGCAATCCAGGCGCTTGTTTGCGCCGCAGCCGAAGCGGCGGGCTAGCTTGGCAAGCAGCGCCAGCGAGCGTCGGTCGCCCTTCTCCAACACACGCGGCAAAAGCTCGTCGTTTTGCTCACAGGACTCGGCGATGCGCAGGTCGAGCGCAATCGCTAGCTCAGGGGACGCTTTGGCGCGTACCTCCTTGCTGAACACCAGTGAGCGAGCAAGCTCGGTTGCGCCATTGCGGACCACGGTGCCGGTCCACATCTCGTAGAGCAAATCGGCGCTGAGCGGCCCGGGCGCTTCGGCCATCGCGCCGAGCGCGTCGGGTGCCGTCAGCGGGTCTTCCGCGGCGCGTCGCAGCTCGATCAGCGTGGCGGCGTCTTTGAACAGGCCCGGATTACGCGCCAGCTTTTGTCGCAAGCTCGCGACGCGCGTGACTTCGCGCTGGCGGCGCGCCGAGGCCAGCGCCAACGCTTCGTCCTTCGTCAGCTCCTCGGCGCGGCGCGCCTCGAGCGCTTCGGTATCGATGGAGGTGGCCGGTAGCGCCGGGGCTTGTGGCGGCGCGGGCGGCTGGGGCGCGCTCTCCAAGGCCGAAGCGAGCGCGCTCGGAGCAGGCGTCAGGGCTTGCGCGCGGGCGCTAGCTGCCGGGGCCGGCGCGCCCTCGTTGGGTCGACCGATCGCGGCGGCCACGAACGCGGACGCGAGCGTGAGCAGGATCACCATGGGCGCCAGCAGGCTCCACAGCGGCACCTCGCCGCCTGCAAATCGCACGCGTTGCCGGAGCGCGCTCAAGACCGAGGGCGCCGGCGCCAAAGAGAACGCGGGCAGCGGCGGAGCGCGCAGGCCTGTTGAAGCGTGCAACGCCGGCGCGGCGCGTAGCTCCGGCGGATCACTCGGCGGCAGCAGGTTGCCGCGAGACGTGATCTCGGTCGCCTCCGCTGGCTCAGAGTCGTTGTTGGTCAGCGACGACGAGTAGTCGGCCACGGCCGGCGGCTCGGAGTTGGGCCCCGAGGGCGTGCGAAAGCTGGGCAAAGGCGCCTCTGATGGCGACGTTGGTGGCAGTGAAGGCGTTGGGGGTGGTGGCAGCGTGGGCGGAGGGGGGCGCGACGCCCGTGCTGGTGGTGGCGGGGGGAGGTGGGGCACTGCGGGACGATTGGAGTCGCTCAGCGATGCGCGTTGCATGGCCCGCAGGCGCGTCTGAATGTCGGTGTCGATTTGCGTGACGGCCGGCGCCTGCGACAGGTCCTCGTAGTTGGGCAGGCGCCGCGTCAAAGGGTCCTCGACCGCCAACTCTTCGTGGCTGCTAGGCGCGATCATTTCCACGGTTTTGGCCGCAGGCGGCGCGACCGACCAACCGGAGTCTACCAGGGACGCGCGCAGGTCTTTGGGGTCGGGGCCCCGTCCGCTCATGTCTGCTCTAAGCTAGCACGGCCAAGTCGCGCTCCCGCGGCGACTTGATGACTTCGATAACCTGTCAGGACGATGTGGGGACGACGCCTTCATAGGCGCGGCGGTCAGCCTGGCTGATTTCGGGCTCAGCCCGAGCCTCCGTCAGCTCGGGGCCGCGCAAGATAGCCTCGGCGCCTTGCGGTATGCGGCGAATGACATGGTCATGGCCTACGCACGCCAACGTCGTATAACCCTCCGCTACTAGTTCCTCGCCGCCCTTGTCGGCCTCGGGGCGCAGCAGGCGGTAGTCGAAGCGCATCTGCACGCGCTGCAGATCAGCGAGCCGGGTCTCGATGCAGAGGAGCTCGTCAAAGCGCGCTGTGCGGCGGTAGCGGACGTGTGCCTCGACGACCGGCAGGTGAATGCCGAGCTGGGTCCAAGAGTGGTAGTCCAAGCCGCGGCGGCGCATGTACTCCACGCGCCCGACTTCGAAGTAGGAGATGTAGGTACCGTGATGGACGATGCCCATCAGGTCGGTTTCTCCGAAGCGGACCCGTACCGTGTGACGGGAGACGCAGTGCGTGGGCAGGTCGCCTTTCAAGAGGCGCGGGAAATTACATAATACTTGCGGGTATTCGCAAGCCCTGCCTGAGCCGCGCCAGGCAATGCCGCGTAATTGGCGAGCATTTCGAGGAAAAATTCCGCCCCGCGGGAGGCCCGTCGGCCGCCAATAGATGAATTCTGGTCGACCTCGAGCATGTCAGAACAGAGCGCCGCCGTTTTGACGCACAGAGTTAGAATTTGCCCAGCAGCTGAGCACCGCCCAGGGACGGCGCGAGCGCCACTGATCGCTCACCGCTGGAGCCGCTGGTCAACACCAGCACCAGGCCACCCGCCACGGCCGCGACGCCCACGGCCAAGGTGACGTTGGCGATCGTCGTGTACATTTTTCCGGCGTCGATGTCCGACTGCTGCGTGCGCGAGGGGCACTGCCGGTCGGGTGGCGGGCAGACCTTGTCCAGGTCGGAAATTTTTCCGGCGCGGAGCCCGAAGAAAACGCCCGACGCGCCCAAGCTGGCGATGCCGATACCGCCGATGACGTAGCCGTAGACCGGGCTTCGGCCGCCGTCGGTTCGAACACCGCCCGTGCCCGCCGAGCTAACCTGCGGTGCGGGCTCGGCTTCGAGGACGATTTCGACAGTTTCGTTCTGCTGCTCCGCGAGGCGCACCGATTTTCGAAACGTCTTGAACCCGGGCGCCGAGGCCTCCACCGTGTGCGGTCCTGGATCGATGGGCATGGGTATGCCCATGACTTGATCGCCGAGGCTGACACTGTCGACCATCACGCTGGTGGCTTCCGCGCCGGCTCCGCGCTTCACCGTAATCTTCGGAATGCGTTTGCGCAGCGACTCCAGGCGACCTTCTACCTCTTCGGCAACCTGATCTGCGTTCTCGGCGCGTGCGTCGGCGGCTGCCAGCTCGTAGTCTCCCAGCGCTGCCACCAGCTTGCCCAGCTTCTCTTCGCAGAGCGCCATGTTGAAGCGAACCTGCGGCGTCGACTTAACGGCTGTTACGTCTTTCAGCAGGGCGAGCGCGCCGGCCCAATCCCCCGCGGTCTGTAAGGCCAAGGCCTGACCAAACTGCTCACGCGCGCGCTTCAGGGCTTCGGCGCTCGAATCGGCAGCGGGGTCTTGTGCAAGCGCCGGGCTAGGCGACGCTGCTAGGCCTAGACCGACGACGAGAAACAGCGCGGCTCGGTTGCCGAGGACGCGACGAACGGATGAAAGATGACGCATGTGTGGAGGCGAGGGCCATGAGCGCGCCCGGTCGCAATCCGTGAATATACCACCAAGCAGTTTCCACGAGTAAAGTGCCAGAGTGGTACGGTTCCGTTTGCTTTGGAACCAGGCCTACAATCACGCGCCGGCGATCAGGCGGAAAGCCAGGACGTTCCCGCCCGGGGCGCGGGGGTCTCGGTCTTAGGCGCACACGCACCTACGCTCGACCTTGCTGGCGGTTGCGTTGGCGCTGGCGGCCGTGCGCAGGCGGCGCGACGGGTTTCACGGGTGCTTTGGATCACCTTCGGCCTCAACCTCGTCGTGGCGGCGAGCAAAATTGCTTATGGCCATTCGACGGGGGTGTTGTCGATTCGGGCCGATGGTTTCCATTCACTGACCGACTCGGTGAATAACTTGGTGGGGTTGATGGGGGTCTATTTCGCAGCCCGCCCGGCCGACGCTGGTCACCCCTATGGCCACGCCAAGTTCGAGGTGCTCGCGGCCGGAGTCGTCGGGCTCTCGCTGCTTGGCATGGCGTACGACGTGCTGACCAGCGCCGCCGGGCGCTTGTTTGGCCAGGTTGCGCCTCCCCAGCTCGACGCATTGGCTTTCGTCGTGTTGGCGGCCACGCTGGGCATCAACTTGCTGGTAGCGCGCTACGAGCGTCAGCAAGCCGAACGCCTGGGCAGCACATTTCTAGCCAGCGATGCCGCGCACACCAGCTCCGACGTGCTCGTCACCTTGGGGGTAATCGTGACGGTGGGCTTCGTGCAAGCAGGCTTCCCGGTGCTCGACTCCGTCATGGCGCTCGGCATTGCGGCGTTCATTGCCTGGGCTGGCGTGCAAGTCTTGCGGCAAAATTTGCGCTACCTGGCTGACGCCGCTGCGCTCGAACCACAGGCAGTCAGCGCCGTGGTCCTGCGCGTTGCAGGCGTAGCTAGCGCGCATAAAATTCGCACGCGCGGCGCGCCCGGGGACATCCACGTCGACTTGCACGTGCAGGTGGCGCGGCACCTGGACGTGGTCGCGGCTCATCGCGTGACGCACTGGGTAATCGACGCCATCAAGCAGCAATTGCCAGGCGTAACCGACGTAGTCGTGCATACCGAGCCCGCTGGTGTGGGCCAGTCCTTCAACCCCATGCCCGCGGACGACGCCGTTGCAGCCGGGGCGCGGGGCCCGAGCGAGGCAGAAGAGTAACGGTTGCGTGTTGCCTTGGCATGCGCCGTGCTTACGGCTGGAGCATGTCAACCAAGCCCTACATCATCGTCGTTGGCGCCGACTTTTCCGATGCCTCCGCGCTGGCGGTGCAGAAAGCCTTCGAACTCGCGGCCCACCAGCCTGCGGCCGAGGTGCACTTGGTAAACGTGGTGCAGAGCTACGGGCCGCAAGTCGCCTACGAAATGCCCGTTGACGCCAGCGCGCTCTCCGTGTTGACGGTGACGCAGGCTCGAGAGCGCTTCACGCGCTATGCCGAGCACGCCTACGCGCGCTTCTCGGAGAGCTCCGCGGCGTCGGCGAACGGCGGGCAAACGCGGGTTGTCGCGCACGTGCGGTTCGACGCAATCGCCGACGAAATTTCGCAGCTTGCCGCGGACTTGGAGGCCGACTTGGTGATCGTCGGCACCCACGGCCGGCGCGGACTTTCACGTCTGCTGCTCGGTTCTTCGGCAGAGGCAACGGTGAGGCTCGCGCCTTGCCCAGTGATGGTGGTGAGGCCCAAGGCGGTGCCAGAGGCTCTGCCGCGCATCGAGCCACCGTGCGCCCGCTGTGTGGAGACGCGCCTGGCCACGAAAGGCTCGGAAATGTGGTGCGAGCAACATCGCGAACGGCACGGCCAGCGGCACACCTACCACCAGGGCGATCGTGTCTCGGGGGACGCCGAAATGCCCCTATTGATGCGGCAATAGGCTGCGTGACGAGCCGCAACGCTGGGGCCGAATGGCTACTGCGCAAGCGGCAAGATTTCGCCGCGCAAGGCTTGCACTTCGTCGAACGCTCGCTGCTTCAGGCGTGGCAGGTCCGCGGTCGTCATGCCCGCGGTCGAAATGGGTTTGCCGACGCGCAGCACGCCCTTGGCGAAGCCGGGGCGCCAATCGTGCTTCGAAAGTGCGTTCTCTGTGCCCGCGACCGCCATCGGCAGCACGTCGGCGCCAGCTTCGATTGCTAGCTTGAAGGCGCCGTCCTTGAACGGCTGTGTCTGCCCCGACTTGGAACGTGTACCTTCGGGAAAAATCATCACCGGTACGCCGCGGTTGAGCCAGGTCTTGCACTCGTCCAGAGCAGCCAGGGCCTTGGCCGAGCCGCGGTCGACGCCCACGTCACCGACCAGCCACATGCCCCAGCCAATGAACGGCAACTTGAACAAGCTGCGCTTGGCCAGCCACTTCATTTCCCAAGGCACATGACAGATCAAAAAAACGTCGGTGTGCGAGCAGTGGTTGCTCACGCACACAGTCTTCGGTGAAAGCTTGGCGGGTAGCTCGCCGTGGATGCGAAAGCGCCACATGGGGCTGAACAACGCCGCCGAGTGCGACACCATTCGCAGGGCCTTCCCTGACACCACGCGCCGCGAGTCGAACGGCCGGGTAAAAACGTAGACGACCGCAACGAACACGAAACCGAGCGAAGCTACGAGAAATAGCTCGATGCAGGTGATGACGGCCAGGAGGGTGCGCACGGCGACTGGAGACGCCTCTTGCCGCAAATTACGCTTCTTTGCAATGATGCCGCTCGATGGGACCCGAGCTTCGACGTCACGCGCGGCTGCCAGTCGTGCTTTTGGGCCTATTGGCGGTCATCTCGCTCCTCACCCTGTGGGCCCCGCCTGCGGGGCGCGTCAGCTGGGGCTTGGAGGTGGGGCCGGGGCTACTCGAGGTGGCCGTCCTGAGCGCAATCTACCGGAGGCTCCCGCTTTCGCACTTCGTGTACGTCGCCATCTTCTTGCACCTTCTGCTTCTGATTTACGGTGGCTACTACACCTACGCGCTCACGCCGCTCGGCAACTGGGCGAAGGAAGCGTTTCAGCTCGGGCGCAATCACTACGACCGCATCGGGCACGTCGCGCTCGGCGTCGTTCCCTGCCTGTTGACGCGCGAAGTTCTGCTGCGCTGCACGCCGCTGAAGCGCGGCGGCTGGCTCTTCTTCTTGGTGTGCTCGGTCGTGCTGGCCTTTGCCGCGTTCTGGGAGCTGCTCGAGTGGTGGACGGTCGTGCTCGTCGCACCCGACGTCGGCGTCGCGTTCCTTGGCTCGCAAGGCGACGTCTGGGACGCCCAATGGGACATGCTACTGGCTTTGCTCGGCGCGCTCGTCACCCTGCCGCTCGCTGCCTCCGCACACGATCGCTCCATCGCCAAAGTCCCCGCGCCAGCGAGGTGACGGCGCGCTTCAGCCGCGTCGCTCGGCACTGCGGGCCAGTCGTGCGCGTCTTCAGTCGGCTCACCTCGAGCCGAGATTGGCGAATTGTTCAGCGCAGGCCGACGAGTTCTGCTCAGGGCAATTGGCTATGGCTTGCCAAAATCGCGCGTGATAGCGCTTCAGGCCATGGACGACGTCCAGCTCGGGGAGTTCGTGGCTGGCTGCGTGCAGCGGCTGCACCAGAAGCAGAGCGAGCTCAGCGCTCGGGGCCTCGGGCTCTCGGACCGCTTCGAGGTCGATCTGGCGAGCGGCAAATTGCGGTTTTTCCTCGGGCCGGAGCTCACGCTCGAAGCCGACGTGACGCCGATTGGCACGCACGCGGCCCGCAACGAAAGCTGGCTATGGGCCTGGGCCAACAAGTCGTTCCCCGATGACGTGCGCGAGCGAGCCGCCAAGCTCAAAGAGCTCGCAGCACAGACCGCGCTCGAAGCCTTCTTGGAGCGCACGCTGGAGGTCGACCAAGCGCAAACCTGGCAGCTCGTAGCTATGGCTTGCGAGTACCTGGGCGCGCTGGGTACCTACGATTTTCCGACCAAGAACGCGCGTATGTACGTGGCAATCGATCACATTCTTGACTAGCCCGTGCGCCGAAACGCGAGCAGCGTCACGTCGTCGTCCAGCTCTTTGGCGTGAGCCGTGACCGCCCTGTACACGCGCTCGATCAGCGCAGGCATGGGTAAGTCGGCGGAGTTTTCGAGCAAGGCAGTCAAGCGGTCGAGACCGAATTGCTCGCCGCCAGCCGCTCGCGCTTCAGTGACGCCGTCGGTGTACAAGAGCACGATATCGCCCGGCGCCAGCAGCAGCTCCGAGTCCATGGTGTGCTTCTTTACGTCGCGCATCGCGCCGAGCCACGTGCCGGGCGTCGGTACCAGCTCGACCTTGCCGGTCGCCTTCCTGTAGACGCAAATTTCTTCGTGCGCGCCGGCGTACGTGAGCTTGCCGCCCGGGGCGTAGCGCAGCAGCGTGAACGTGACATGCTCCTTGTTTTGCAGTCGATGGCGGATGTTGTCGTGCAGCACCGTGTTGAGCGCGCACACAATTTCGCTGGGTGAGCCCTCGGGGGATTTTCTGCCCAGCGCCGCCACGACGCTCTGCACCATCAGCATCACCAGGCCCGACGTCAGGCCGTGGCCGGCCACGTCGCCGATGCCAATGTAGCCGCCTGTACCTGCGGCAAAGGCGTCGTAATAGTCACCGCCCACTTCGCTTGCGGGCACCATTTTGGCGGCTAGCTCTAGCTCGGGAATCGAGACCGTCTTGGGTAGCAGGCAGGTTTGAATCCGCGCACCGATCTCTAGTTCCTTTTCCAGGCGCTCCTGTTTGAGCAGCTCACCGGCGGCGCGCTCCAGGCCTTCGAAGGCTCGGCCCGTCACCTTGAGCACCGGGCTCACGTACCACTTGACGAATGAAAAGCTGAGCGCGAGCCCGAGCAAGCCCGCGACTCCTGTCAACATGAGGATGCGTTGTCGCAAGTTGCGTCCTGCGTCCAGCCGCAACGTCGACGCTACCATCGCCACTCGGCCGACGTTTGCGCCCTCCACGTTCTGCTCGTTCCACGACCAAACGTAGTCTTGCCTCTGGTTGAGCTGCGCGCGCGGCGCACGAAACAATTCTTCGGCCGGGATGGGCAGCTCACCGTGCGTCGCAATGACCCGCCCCGCCGCGTCGGCCGCCACGATCGCCTGCACGTCGTCGTCCTTGGCGTAGCGCTGAAAGGCGTCTTGCAGCATGGGCTCGTCGCGGAGGATCAGCGCCAGCTCGCCGCGCTGGGCGACTTCGACGGCTCCGCGCGCCACTTTCCAGCCTAAATCTTGCTGCATGCGCGGCGTGAGCCAGTCGAAAATGTGACCCACGAACAAGATCACGACCGCGCACAGCGCAGCCACCAACAACGCAATGAAGCCGGTCAGTGCGACTTGTAGGCGTGAGCTCGACAGGATGCGTTGCCGCTCCGCCTTGGGCAGCAACGTGAGGTTCTTGGGCAGGAGCGATACGGAGGCGGCCACGGAGCTTTTCAGATTCTGATGCGGTTGCGGCCGGCTTGCTTGGCGGCGTACAGGCGTTGGTCGGCCACACCGACCAGCTCTTCCAGCGTGCGTCCGTCGATGGGGTAGGTGGCGATGCCGCCGCTCACCGTGACGTTGAACAGGCGGCCTTGCCCGCCGTCGAAGGTGATTTTTGCGAACTCGGCGGTGACGCGCGACAGAATCTCTCTCGCGCTCTCGGCCCATTCGCCAAAAAAAGCGATGATGAACTCTTCGCCGCCCCACCGCCCACGCAGGTCTTGCAGGCGAAAGCGCGTGCCCAAGAGCGCTCCAAAGGCCGACAGCACTTTGTCGCCGACTCCGTGCCCGTAGGTGTCGTTCACCGACTTGAAGCGGTCCACGTCCATCAGGCACAACGACAGGTGGCGTCGCGACCGCTGGGCTTCCGCCACGCGCGCTAGCACGCCTTCGGTGAAGGCCCGGCGCGTCAGCAAGCCGGTGAGTAAATCGCGGTTGCTTTGCTCGCGGAACACGCGGGTGCGATCGAGCCGTACGCGCAGTCGCGCGGTCAGCTCGCTAGGCCCGATGTCGTGCGGCAGCACGTCGTCGGCGCCCGCCTCGAAGCCGCACAGACTGGCTTCTGGCCCGCTGTTGGCGCGCACCAGAATGGGCAGGTCTCGCCAGCGCGGCACGGCGCGCACCAGGCGGCACAACAGTTGGCTGGCGTTGCCGGCTTGGTCGAGCACCAGCGCGCTCGGCTGCGAAGCGTCCAGGCCCTCCAACACCAACTCCGGATGGTGAAAAACCTTTAGCTCCATGCCAGCGCCTTCCAGCGGGTCGCGCAGCCAGTCGATGCTGCCGTTCAGCGCTAGGGCCAGCACTCGCGGTTTTTCCTGCAAAGTGCCAATGTCGAGCGTGTCGAGCGCGGTGGCGATCTTCTCGGCCGGGCTAGGCAGCGCGAAGTGCAGAACGGCGCCCAAGCGTGCCGAAGCGTTGCGGGCCGCGTAGCTGCCGTCTTCGGAGAGCACTAGCAGCGCCAGGCGCGGCTGCCGCTCGCGAAGCTGCGTCAGGAATTCGACGAAGGCTTGTGGTTCGTCGGAGCCTAACTCCACGATCAGCGCGTTCGGAGTACCGGATTGCTGCGTCAGCTCGGGCTTCGGGATGATGACGGCTTCGAGGTGCTTCTTGGCTACCAGTCGCCCCAAGTCCGCGCCGAACTCGGCGTCGTTGCACACGATCCAAACCGAGCCGCGGCTGGTGGGCGCCGCGACGGGTACCGCTTGCGCCGCCGGAATCACGCAGGCGGCCCGCGCCGCACGCAGCGCCGCGTCCACTTGGCGGAAAGTCCCCGAGTCCGGTTGCAGCTCACCTTCGGCGACCGCCGCTACTGCGTCCTCGACGTGCAGCACGGCGTTGGCGACCTCGGAAAAATCGCCTTGTTCGGCCTGCACGTACACTTGGTGCGCCGAGCGCTGCGCCTCGGCCCAACCTTCGGGTGTGTTGCTGGCTCGCGCCTGCGCCAGCACGCCTTCGAGCACCGCGACGGCTTCCAACAGCGATTCGGCGGTCCCGGCGGGGCGCGGCTCCGCCCCGGCCCCGGCGGGGGGCGTGCGCGAGAGTGCCTGTGCGGTCGAGCCTCGACTCATCCGGTCTCATTGCCGTACGGCCCAAACTCGTGCGGCTTAATTTCGTTTTCACCGGAAAATGTCGGACCAGCGGCCGCTTGCTTAAGCTGCCGAGATTTTGGCCGTTTGAGCTAAGGGCAACATGCCAGACGATCTGGAGCCGCGGGATCTCGGTTTTTGTGAGCTTTCGTTCGAGCGAAGGCCGGAGCTGGTTTCGATTGTCAGGCGCTTCGTCAGCGACTTTTACGACCGCACCTTGTCCGACCCGGACGCCACGTCGCGCGTTGCGCTGGCGACCCACGAGCTGCTCGAAAACGCCGTCAAGTACTCGCGCGACGGCCGGGCCAAGGTGCGCATCGAAGTCAGCGGTCAAGGCGAGCGGGTGCGGGTGAGGATTCGCACCAAAAATCGAGGCAGTCCCGAGGACGCCCAGCACATTCAACGCACCATCGACGAGATGATGTCGATGGACGCCAACGTCTACTACCTGACCTTGATGCGCCGGAACGCTTCGCGTACCGACGGCTCGGGCCTGGGACTGGCTCGCATCCACGCCGAGGCGGAAATGGCCATGAGCGTCGCTCGCGGCAAGAACGGGACCATCACCGTGAGCGCAGAGGCCGAAGTCTTCATGCCTCAGCGCAAAGAAGGTGCAGCATGAACGAAATTGCATTGCCCATCGAGCAAGCCGCTGAGCTGCGCGCGCGCCTTACCCACGAAGAGGGCGGCCTTGTCGCCAAACTTTCGGGAACGGCGGATCTGCGGGTCACCGACAGTGTGGAAGCCATCCTGACTCGTGTGCACCAGAAGGCACTCGAACTCGGTATCCCCGAGGTGCGGATGGATTTACGTGAGCTGGAGTTCATGAATAGCTCGTGCTTCAAGAGCTTCGTCAGCTGGATCAGCGACGTATCGGAGCTGACCGCGGGTCAGTACCGTATTCGGTTCCTGTCGAACCCCAGCATCTTGTGGCAGCGGCGCAGCCTGCACGCGTTGTCCTGCTTCGCCGCGGAGCTCGTCACCATCGAAGCCGGGAACTAGCGCGTTCTGGCGCTGTAGCGGCTGCTGGGCGCAGGGCGGTTGAAAACCGCGGCGGCTCCCGCTTATATGCGCGTATGAGTTTCCGACCCGGAACGTCGCTTGCAGTGGGTTGCGTGCTGTTGGCCCTCGGCTGTCAGACGCGCAACGCGGAGAAGTGCAACCAAGGTTTCGACGTGACGCGCCAAGCCGTCAAGTCGAACGACTTTGCGCTGGCCGCACAGTGGCGTGAGTACGCCTACAAAATGTGCGACGCCGCCGGTCAGGACAAAGACGGCCTCGCTACCCTGGACAAGGAGCTGTCGACGGCCCAAGCGACCGTCAAAGCCAACGCCGCAGCCGAGGCCCAGCGCAAAGCCGCGAACGACGCGCTGCTCAAGCTGTTCGTCGGCTGGGCGGGCGGCAACCGCGCCGCGCCCGACAAGGCCTCGGCGTCGCCCGTGTGTGACACGCCCACCGACGCGACCGAAGCGGCAGCGGTAGCCAAATCCAAAGAGCGCCTCTGCACCGGCACGCGCACCGCCGGCGACAGCACGCTCACGGTGCGTTACTGGGAAGCCGAGCCCAAGCTGTCGCGCTTCGCGACCAAATTCCCGGCGCCCGTGTCCTGCGCCGACTTTGGCGCAACCGAGAGCAAGAGCTTCGACGTGCCCGCGTCCAACGGCGGCAGCATCAAGCGCTCCCGCTGTGACATCTCGAGCGGCGCGCTGTCAGGCGCCACCGTCGTCGTCAGCGCCGCCGCCAACGCTGACGCCTACATCTTCACGCCGGGCTACCTGGATAAAGACCGCCTGATGAAGCAAATCGCCGGCAACTGAGTCGCTGCCCGCTGTTGCGCCGATACTTCGAGGACCCAGATTTTTTCACAGGGAGATCGGGAGATCGGGAGTCGTGCGAGCCCTGAAATATGGGGCTCGCGCTGCCGCCGGTGAAACTCGCCGGGTCGCTGCACCTGAGTTGCGGTGATCTCGTCTTCACCTCCAAGGAAAATATTTTTGGCTTTGGTCCTCCAAAGACAAAAATGCGTTCTTCCTCGCACGACTCCCGATCTCCCGATCTCCCTGTAAAATCTGGGTCCTAGCGGTTGCTGGCTGGTGACGGACAAGCCGCCCAGCTGGGCGGCGGCGGCACGGAGGGGACTGGGCCTACCCCTACTGCTCTTTGGTTTTGGCGAACTTGAGGTTGGGCCACTCTTTTTGAGTGGTTTCGAGGTGCCAGGAGTTGCGGGCGAGGAAGACGAGGGCGCCGGTGTGGTCGTCGGCTAGGTAGCCTTCGTTGCCGTTTTGGAACTTCTTCAGGGTAACGGCGTCGCCGCCTTCGATCCAGCGGGCGGTGAACAGGCCGGCGGTTTCGAACGCGACCGGGATGTCGTATTCGCTCTTGATGCGATCGGCGAGCACCTCGAATTGCAGCGCGCCGACGACGCCCACGATGTGATTGGCACCGATGCGCGGCTTGAAGATGCGGGCGGCGCCCTCTTCGGCCAGTTGCTCCAGTGCGCGCCCGAGGTGCTTGGCGCGCATCGGATCAGTGGGGCGAACGCGCTGCAATAGCTCGGGCGCGAAGCTGGGGATGCCGGTGAAGGTGAGGGTTTCGCCCTCGGTGAGCGTGTCACCAATGCCGAGCTTGCCGTGGTTCGGGATACCGAGAATGTCACCGGCAAAGGCTTCTTCGGTCACCTCGCGGTCCTGCGCGAAGAAGCTGACCGGGTTGTTCAGCGCCATCACGGAGTTACTGCGGACGTGGGTGAGCTTCATGCCGCGGCGAAAATGGCCCGAGCACAGCCGCACGAACGCGATGCGGTCGCGGTGCTTCGGATCCATGTTGGCTTGTACTTTGAACACGACCGCCGTCACCTTGTCCTCGTGCGGCAAAACCTCGCGCTCTTTGGCTTTTTGCACGCGCGGTGGAGGAGCTAGTTCCGCCACGCCGCGCAGTAGCTCGCGGATGCCGAAGTTGTTGATGGCGCTGCCGAAGAAGACCGGCGTCATGTGGCCGCCGCGGTACTCGTCCAGATCGAATGGCGGACACAAGCCGCGCGCCATCTCGACCTCTTCGCGTAGCGTCTTGACTGCGGTTTCGGGCAGCAGCTGATCGAGCTTGGGGTCGTCGAGGCCGTTGCAGACTTCGCCCTCGTCGCCCACGCGGTTCTTCACGCGCTCCATCAGCGCAAGCCGATCGCGCTTGAGGTCGTAGCAACCGAGGAAGCGTTGGCCGCTGCCGATGGGCCAGCTGATGGGTGTGACCTGGAGCTGGAGGGCCTCTTCGACCTCGTCCATCAGCTCGAAGGGCTCGCGGCTTTCACGGTCGAGCTTGTTGATGAAGGTGATGATGGGAATGTTGCGCAACCGGCAGACCTCGAACAGCTTGCGCGTCTGCTCTTCGATGCCCTTGGCCCCGTCGAGCACCATGATGGCCGAGTCGACCGCGGTCAGTGAGCGGTAGGTATCTTCGCTGAAATCTTGGTGGCCGGGCGTATCGACCAAGTTGAACACGCAGCCGTCATGCTCGAACGTCATGGCCGATGCCGAGACGGAGATGCCGCGCTCGCGTTCGACCTTCATCCAATCCGAGCGGGCGCGCCGCGCGTCGCCGCGAGCCTTCACGGCTCCGGCCAGCTGGATGGCGCCGCCGAACAGCAAGAGCTTTTCAGTCAGCGTGGTCTTGCCGGCGTCCGGGTGCGCAATGATGGCGAAGGTACGGCGCCGGGCGACGGCCTGCTCGATGGGCGTGGGCACGGCGGGGCGGTACCAGAGCGCGGGCGCTCCGGCAAGTCAGCCGTCCGGTGAGCACGGGGGCCCGCAGGCGCGCTATCGTGCCGGCGTGTCCCGTCGGGTCCTTCTGCCGTGTGCCGTGGCGCTGGCCTGCGCCGCGGGGCTGGGGGGCTGCTTTTGGGCGGCCACGATGCTGCGGGCGCGGGCTGCCGAGCCCCGCGATTTCGTGCTCGAGACCGATCGCCTCCGGCTGGTGATCGGCAACGACGCTGCGGGCATGGAGCGGCACCAACGCTACGGCTCCCTGATCGAGCTGGGCAGCCCCCAGCAGCCGCAGGGCCAGCTGCTGGAGCTTCGCACCGTCCTTTACGTCGCTGCAAGGGCGGTGCCGCTGCGCGTGCTGGGTGTTGACGTGAAGCGTAACGGCGAACGCCAAGTACTGGCGGTTCAGGAGCGTTCGCGCGATGAACGGTTTCAGCTGCGCACCGAGTATCGGTTAGCGCCGAAGCAGGACTACGTCGAGCTGGTGAGCACGGTCACGAACGTGAGCGGCAAGCCCGTGCGAG
>JAYUYU010000691.1:0-4223 GCA_043752365.1 Myxococcales bacterium
CGCATGAAATGAGCCATCCGCGAGGCCGCGCAGCGCTCGACGCTCGGCTCCCACAACAGCTCGCCTTCAGCCACGGCAGCCGGCACTTCGTTCATGGCAGCCTTCAGAGGCTAGCACGCTCCAGCCCGGCCCCACCCCACGCGCCGCGCGCTTCCCGTGCAACGACAACCAGGACGACCCTCCCGGATCAGCGCTGGTGCGCTATAACCAGCGAAGCTCGCATGGAAAACCCTCTGCTTACGGTCGGCCTTCACACCCTCAACGTGCCTTTCGATCAGATTTCGGCGGAGCACGTCGAGCCTGCCATCAAGGAGCTCATTCAGCGCTCCGAAGCCGCGCTGGACGCCATCGAAAAGGCACCACGCACCTACGCCGCTACCCTGGGCGCGCTCGAAAGCGCGACCGAGCAGCTCGAGCTGTCGATGAGCATCGTCGAGCACCTGGAAAGCGTCGCCACTACATCCGCGCTGCGCGATGTGTACAACGCCGTGCTGCCCAGCGTGAGTGCGTTTTGGTCCGGCATCGCGCTCCGCGAGGGCCTGTACCGCGCGCTTCACGAGCTGTCCGAAACGCCCGAGGCAGCCAGCCTCGAGCCAACGCGCCGGCGCCTGCTCGACAAAACCTTGGCTGACTTTCGCCGCCAGGGCGCGCAGCTATCCCCAGCCGACAAGGAAAAGCTGACCCAAATCGACGCCGAGCTCAGCGTCGTCACCACGCGCTTTTCGCAAAACGTGCTCGACGCCACCAACGCGTTCGAGCTGCTAATCGAGGACGAAGCGCGGCTCGCTGGTCTGCCGGAATCGGCGCGCAGCATGGCCCGCGATTCGGCAGTGGCCAAAGGCAAGGCGGGCTATCGCTTGACCCTGCAGGCGCCTAGCGTCACGGCTGTCTTGACCTACGCCGACGACGCCGAGCTGCGCCGGGAAATCTGGACCGCGTTCAACGCCCGCAGCACCTCGGGCGAGCACGACAATCGCGGGCTCGTCGGCAGAGTTTTGGAGCTGCGTCGGGCGCGCGCCAACCTGCTCGGCTTCAAGCACTTTGCCGACTTGGTCACCGACGACCGCATGGCCAAAGATGGCGAAAGCGCCAAGCGCTTCATCAGCGACTTGACCGAAAAGTCGGTGTCCGCATTCGCGCGCGAGCAGGCAGAGCTGGGCGAGTTCGCGTCCTCACTGGGCGCCAAGTTGCCGCTCTCGCCCTGGGACATCGGCTACTACGTCGAGAAGCTGCGTAAAGCGCGCTTCGAGCTGGACGAGGAAGAGCTGCGCGCCTACTTCCCGGCGGAGCGCGCGCTGCAAGGCGCGTTCGAAGTCGCGCAGCGCTTGTACGGCGTGCAAATCGCGAAGCTCGCGGGCGTGCCGGTTTGGGATCCGAACGTGACGACGTACGAGATTCGCGACGAAGCGGGCGCGCGGCTCGGTATCTTCCACGTCGACTTGTACCCGCGTGAGAACAAGCGCGGCGGGGCCTGGATGCACGGCCTGTTAGCGTCCGTGCCGCCCGCCCCCAACTTGGCGGTTTTCTGCTGCAACTCGGCCGCGCCGACCGGCGGCAAGCCCTCGTTGCTGCTGCACCGCGACGTCGAGACGCTATTCCACGAGTTTGGGCACCTGTTGCACCACTGCTTGAGCCAAGTGATCGTGCGCAGTTTGGCCGGTACCCGCGTCGCGCAAGATTTCGTCGAGCTGCCGTCGCAAATCATGGAGAATTGGTGCTCCGAGCGGGACGCGCTGAATTTGTTCGCCGGGCACTACGAAACCGGGGCACCACTTCCTGAAGCGCTTCTTGAACGGCTGCACGCAACCCGCACATTTCGCGCGGCCAGCATGCAGATGCGCCAGCTGGGCTTCGCTGCGGTCGATCTAGCCCTGCACATCGACTACGCTGCCCAGACAGACGGCGACGTGATGGACTACGGCAACCGCATTTTGCAGCAGTACGCGGCGAGCGAGTTACCAAAAGACTACGGCATGCTGGCCGGCTTTTCGCACTTGTTCTCGCATCCGGTTGGCTACGCCGCCGGCTACTACTCGTACAAGTGGGCCGAGGTGCTGGACGCCGACGCGTTCGGTCGCTTCAAGCGCGAAGGCATCTTCAACCCTACGGTGGGCCGGGCTTTCCGCGACACCATTCTTTCGCAGGGCGACGCGCGTGACCCGATGGACCTGTTCGTCATGTTCATGGGTCGAAAGCCGGATCCGCAGGCGTTGCTGCTCCGGCAAGGGCTTGCTGCGTGAGCGGCATGCGTTGGACCACCGGCATCGGCATCGCAGTGGGCGGTGTCGGCGGCGCCATCGCAGCCTTGATGGGCGCCCCTAGTGCGCCTGCACCCTCTCCCTCTCCCTCTCCCCTCGTAAACGTGCCCGAGCCCGTGCCCGCTGCACAAGCTCCGTCCGCCGCCATAGCGTCCGCTCCATCTTCCGCCGCCTCAGCTCCGCCCCTCCCGGATCCCTCCTCTGCCGCCGCCCCCGCGCCCACGCCCGCGCCCGCGGCCGTCATCGCGGCACCCGCGCTCGACGTCCCCACCACTCGCGAAGCCTTGCTCAAAGCCGAGCTGTTTTGCGATCAAAAAAAGGACTTCGACGAGTGCGCTCGCGCCGCGCTAGCGCTCGAAGCCGGCACGACCGGCCCGGCCGATCCCGCGCAGGCCAAGCGCTTTCGCCGCATCGCGCTCACCCACCTCGTCGCGCAGTGCGAGAGCGCATCGCCCCACGCCTGCTTCGTGTTGGCCGCCAAATACCGCGCCGGCACAGAGCTAGCCCGCAAGCCCGCCACCGCTGAAGCGCTCGAGAAGCGCGGCGCCGAGCTGTGCCGCCTCGGCCGCAGCGCGCCCGAGTGCCCCGCCCCCTGACTCCCAGACCGAGCGAAATTTCCTGGCCCATTGCCGTTCGCAGGCTTACGTGCGTGCCTGGCCGGCCCTTGGCTCACCATGCGCGCATTTTGCAAAAGTTGCAGACATTCCTCCAATTTTCTCGGCAATTTCGTGACTTTGCGTACGGCTCCAGCTTAGGAGATGTCGTCTGGGCGATTCTACACACGCCCCCTTGGAGAAAAGCATGGCGAAGCTGAACGTCGCGATGATCGGTTACCAGTTCATGGGCCGCGCCCACTCGAACGCCTGGCGACAGGTGGGCCGCTTCTTCGACACACCCTATGAACCGGTGCTGAAGGTCGTGTGCGGCCGCAACGACGCCGAGGTCAAGAAGGCAGCCGGCGCGCTGGGCTGGGAAGAGCATGCAACGCGCTGGGAAGAAGTAGTCGCGCGCAAGGACATCGACATCATCGATATCTGCACGCCGGGCGACTCCCACTTGCCCATAGCGTTGGCCGCCGCCGAAGCCAAAAAGGTCGTGTTCTGCGAAAAGCCCCTGGCGAACACGCTACCCGAAGCGGAGCTTATGCTGGCAGCCGTCAAGCGCGCTGGCGTGTTGCACATGCTTTGCCACAACTACCGGCGCGTCCCCGCGATCAGCCTCGCCAAGCAGATGATCGACGAGGGTCGCATCGGCACCATCCACCATTTTCGGGGCAGCTACCTGCAAGATTGGATCGTCGACCCGCAGTTTCCGCGGGTGTGGCGGCTGGAAAAATCGCGCGCCGGCTCGGGCGCGCTCGGCGATATCGGCTCCCACTCGCTGGATTTGGCTCGCTACCTGGTCGGCGAGATCAGCGAGGTTAGCGGCTTTCTGCAGACTTTCATCAACGAGCGCCCCATGCCCGACGGCAAGGGGACCGGCAAGGTCGACGTCGACGACGCCGCCTACGCGCACATTCGCTTCGAGAACGGCGCGCTCGGCAGCGTGGAGGCCTCGCGCTTTGCCACCGGCCGCAAGAACTACAACACGTTCGAGATCAACGGCAGCAAGGGCAGCCTTTACTTCAACCTCGAGCGCCTGAACGAGCTCGAGCTGTACGTTGAAGAGGGCAAAGACTCGGGTTTCCGCACCATCCTCGCCACCGATGCGAAACACCCCTATGTTCAAGCGTGGTGGCCACCCGGGCATCTCCTCGGTTACGAGCATTCGTTCACGCACACGGTGGCAGACCTGATCTCCGCCGTGAAAACTCAGCAGTTGCCCACACCCAGCTTCGAAGATGGCGTGGCCAATCAGCGCGTGCTGGACGCCATCGAGCGCTCGTCTGGCTCGCGGCGCTGGGAGTCGGTCTAACTTTCGGCGGAGTCGAGCGGCCTCCGCTCGGCGCGCACAGCCAAGCCCCCG
>JAYUYU010000692.1:0-4222 GCA_043752365.1 Myxococcales bacterium
CACCACGACCGTCGCGGGCGCCTAGCGGCGGCACCCCACAGTTTCTGGGCAGCGGCACCGCGGACCTCCGGCTCGAGCTTCAAGCGCTCTCGGCGCGCCTGACCGGCACGCACTACCAGCTGCTGGGTGTGCCACCCGACGCCACGGCGTCCGTCATTCAAAACGTCTTCTTCGGCCTGGCCAAGAAGTGGCACCCCGATCGGCTTCGGCCCGAGGTCGCGGACCTCAAGGCTCAAGCGACGCGCGTCTTTTCGCGCATCAGCGAGGCCAGCCAAGTGTTGTCCGATGCCGCAACCCGTAAGGCATACGATCAGTCGTTGGTCGCGGGCGACACGGCCAACGAGGCCGAGCAAGTGCAGAGGGTGCTCAAGGCCACCAATGCCTTCCAGAAGGCCGAGGTCCTGCTCAAGCGCGGCAACCTCGCGCTGGCCGAGAAAGAGGCGCTGACCGCCTTCGAAAACGACCCGTCTCAGGCCGATCACATCGCCCTCCACGTCTGGATTCAGGCTCAGAAGCCGGCCGCTAACTTGACCGACCTCGCCGTTCAGCTCGAGAAGGCGGCCAAGGCCGAGCCCAACAACCTGCGGGTGCGTTGGTACCGCGGACAACTGTTGAAGCGGCTTGGCCGCATGCGCGAGGCCCTCCACGACTTTCGCTTCATCGTCGAGCGCGATCCACGCCACACGGACGCTCACCGCGAAGTACGGCTGTACGCGATGCGCCGCGGAAACAAGCCGAGTGACCCGCCCCGCACGCCCAGCAATCCGCCGGGACCAGGGTCGCAAGGCGGCCGGAGCAGCCCGCCCGGCAAGCCCAGCAGCCCGCCCAGCAAGCCCAGCCTTTTGGACAAGTTGTTCCGGAAACCCTGAGCTTCAGCGCGACAGCGCGCGGCGCTGCACGTCCAGCTGCCTGAGGACGCCCGGGGCGCTGCCCGCACGCAGCGCCACCCCGAGCCGGCCTGTTGTCACCGGACAGGCCCTCGCACCGCCGTGAAACAGCAAATTTGCGCGGGCGCCTTGGCGAACGACGGTTGGCCGATCGAAATCGCCGCCTAGCTGGTCGCCGTCGGGCCAGGGGCACTCCGCGCCGCCCAACTCTGTGCTGCCCAGTATCACGACGGGCGGAACGCCTTTCGACAGGTGCAGCTTCAACGTAACGTCGGCGTAGTCGGTGTCGGTCAGCCGCACGCTAACGTCGGGGTCAACGAGCGTGAGCATGCCGTCGTAGCTAACGCTCGCGCCGGGAGGCTGCTCGGGCACCAGGTGTTGCGGGCGCGTTTCGATCGGATCGGAGAGCAGCACCAGCGCGAGGTCTTGAGTGAACCGGTTGCGCGTGCCGAGCCGCAACCCCAAAAGCTGTCCGCCCGTCGCGTCTTCGTCCAACCAAACGAAGGCGTCGGGGTCGAGGGCCAGCGGCTGTGGCATGCCCGGTCGAGGCAATGTCAGCCCGTCGGGCACGTCGGCGCGCTCGAAGCGCTCCGCCCAGGCGCTGAACCGAAAAAGCCGTGGCGTTTCCGGGGAATTGGCGGCGGCCGCGACCAACCAGGGCCGGCCGTCGCTGCCTGGCAGCAAGATGGGGCGCGGCGCCGAGATGCCGTCGAGCGAGACCGCCGTTGCGGCGCCGTCGCGATCGATCCACCAGGCGTCGTACTGGCCTCCCGACGGCGGACAGCCGTGGCTACAAGCGGCGCAGGCCGCTGCGTCTTCGGCGGAGTCGGCCGGCCTGTCTTCGCAGCCGCCGACCGCGAGCACGCCGCCGCCCTGCGTGGCCACGAACGCGCGCTCGAACCGCGGCGCGACGTCGGAGCTCAGCTGCATGGCTTCGAGCTGGGCGTCGGCCGAGAGCCATTGCCCGACTGGCTCGGTGAGCGAGCCATCGAGCGCGACGCCACCGCCGACGAAGATGCGCCCATCGCTCAGCTTCAGCGCCGCCGGCGCAATGCGCGGCGCGATGGCGTCGGCGACGCTGGAGCGCCGCGTGGCCGGGTCTACGATTTCGAGCTGATATTGCGCAATGCTCGTCTCGCCGACCTTGCTGCGGCCGCCGACCAGCAACGTCCGGCCGTCTTCGAGCACCACGGCCGCGTGGTGCGTGCGCCTGCTGCGCAGCGGAATGGGGTCGCCCGCGAATCGGCCGAGCGCGGGGTCGAACGACTCGGCGGTACCGACCGGCTCGATGTCTCGCTCGGGCACGTCGAACACCGGCTCTTCGCCGCCAGCGACCAGCACTTGCTCGCCGAACGGCGTCGCGGTCGCGAAGGCTCGCGGCTGCCGCAGCACGCCGTCGTCCGAGGTGTCCAGCGTCCTGACGACTCCGGTCCGCACGTCGAACGACAACGCGCCCACGATGGCGTCGCTGAGCAGCGGGTCGTTGCCGCCGGCCACGACGAGTACGCCGCTCGTCGCCGAGTAGCCCAGCGCCTGACCGCCGTGCCGGCCCGGGTAGCCCTGCGTGCCGTCGGGCCGCCAGACCGTGCACGTGGCAAGCTCTGGCCACAACAGCACCTCGACGGCGTTTTCTCGGCGTTCGCCGTAGCCACTGAAAGCTTGCCGGCCCTCGCCGACGCGGGCCACGGCGGCTTGCGTGGCCACCGGAAAGCGCAGCGCCGCGCCCTGCTGGTCGAGCCGCAGAATCTCGGCGGACTCGTTGGTGGCTTCGAAATCACCCAGCGCCAAAAGCTCCAAGTTGGCGCGCACGAGCTGGCTCGGCAGGTCACAGCCCGAAAGCGTGTGGACGCGGAGCGGCAGCACGACGGGAGCGCTCGGCTCGGTGCAGGCCAAAAGGCTCAGCACAGGCGCGATTAGTAGGCTACGCTGACAACGTCCGAATGCGCTGATGTTCCCTCAGATCTTCGGCAAGTACGTGCTGGAGCGCGAGCTGGCCTCGGGCGGCATGGCTCGCGTTTACCTGGCCACTCTACGCGGCGCGGTGGGCTTCGAGAAGCGCCTCGTGGTCAAGCAAATCCGCCCCGAGCTGGCGCTCGACGACGCCTTCGTCAAGCGCTTCGTGGAAGAGGCGAAAATAGCGGTCGAACTCAGCCACCCCAACATCGTCCCCGTGTACGAACTGGGGGTCGAGCTCGGCATTTATTACATCGCGATGGAGCTGTGCGAGGGGCTCACCTTGACCGAAATCCTGGTCGACACCGGGCCGCTGGACGCCGCGGAGGGCGCGCACGTCGGCATCGAAATTTGCCGGGCGCTCGACTACGCGCACCGCCGCGGGAACATCGTTCATCGCGACGTCACGCCTCGCAACGTGCTGCTCGACGAAGAGGGCGCGGTGCGGCTGATCGATTTCGGCATCGCCGCGCCCGTCACCAGCGCGCTCAGTACCGAGCGGGTCGAGGTGTTCGGTTCACCGGGCCACATGCCGCCCGAGCAAATTAGGGGCGAGCGCCTGACGGCGGCGACGGACGTGTTCGCCGTCGGGGCGCTGCTCATCGAAGCCTGGACGGGCCGGCCGCCATTTCGACGCGGCAGCTTCGAAGCCAGCGCCGACGCCCTGAAAGAGCCATTGCCGTCGCTCGCTACCGACCATGAAGAGCTAGCGTCGGTCGCCGACGTGATCGCGCAGTCGGTCGCACTCGACCCCAGGCAGCGCCCGCAAGAGGCCGAGGCGCTGGCCCGCAAGTTGCGCGATTTTTCGCGGCAGTTCGACAGCGGGGACGTCTCCAAGCGCTTGGGCGCTCGCGTGCGTCGCGCGCGGCGGCGCGCGGCGGGCTCGGTGCCTTGGCTGCCCGGCGACAGCAGCGGGCCGTTGACGCCTGCCGCTTCACCCCTAGCATTGCTGTCCAGCCGACCACCGGGTGCTCCGCTCACACCCGCCACGCCACCCATGCCGCCGCTCACGTCCGCCGGGGGTGCACCCATTACCCGCACGTTCGCCGCCCACGGAGACCTGGTCGAGTGGACGCGCAAGATCGCGAGCATTCCACCTACGGCCGGCGACGCCGAAGACAACGGCAGCGCGCCATCGAACCCGCCCGGCGTCGTCGATGCCGACGAGCCTGTCACGCGCGCCATGCCGCGCTCCAGCGCGCCCGCGGGGCCGAAAACCAAGCCTTTTCCTTGGGCAATTGCCGGTTCCGTAGCGGCCTTCCTGGGCGTCGTCGCCTGGGTGAGCCTGCGCGCTTCGCCCGAAGCCACGCCCTCCGCGGGTGTGGCAAGCTCGCTCCAGCCGGTCGTCAATGGCCAAGCGCCGCCCGTTGCAGTTGCGCCTG
>JAYUYU010000693.1:0-4218 GCA_043752365.1 Myxococcales bacterium
TTTTTGAACAGCTTGGCCGTTCACCACGAGAATTTCAGGCCATTCATGCAAGGCATTTTGCAGCCCTCGGGAGTGATTTTCTACTTGGTGTTCACCTACGCATTCCTGTTCGCCTCCGTTAAAGTGCTCGAAGCGCGGAGGTGGCAATGAGCCAGTCAACGACTCCCGTGACACCGCCCCACCGCTCCAGCCTGTCGGCGGTGTCGGCCGGAACGGGCGCGCCTGGTTGGCTCTTGCCGCTCTACCTGGGTGGTCTGGCCTTGGTGTTGGTCGGTGAGCGAGTGCTGTCCGGGCTCGAAAAAGGCGCAGGCGTCGTCACCGCGCTGGGCGTCTTGGCGGTCGTGCTGGCGACAGCGCTGCGCTTCTCGCCCAAGTTCAAGAGCCAGGGCGAGCGGGCCAACATCGAACGCCTGCTAGCGCTGCTGTCTGTCGCAGGCCTCGTGGCGTTGGCCGTCTACTACGTGACCACGGATTCGGGCGCGGAGCGCTTCGGCCTGTCGAAAATGACGGCCGAGAAGCGCGACCACACGCTCGAGCTGTTACGCGTGTTCTGGGTCTCGCTGCTGACGTTGTCCGTGGTGCCGCAAATTTTCGGCGAGAACGCGCTGCGCCCCATGCGCCGCGCCGAGCGTCCCGAAGCGCGGCGGGTCAAGGCCGCTGCCATGGCGGGTGCTTCGCTAGCGATGGTCGCGGTCTACGGTTCGCTGTTGGTTTACGCCTCCGGCGGCGTTCAGAAGAAGTGGGACTACTCCTATTTCAAGACCTCGCGCCCCGGCGAGTCCACCATCAAGATTGCCAAGAGCGTGACCGAACCGATTCGGGTCGTCGCCTTTTTCCCGGAGGTAAACGACGTTCGCGCCGAGGTAGAGAGTTACCTGAAAGAGCTCGGCGCTATCAGCCCGAAGCTGAAGGTCGAGGTGCGCGATCGCTTGCTTGCCCCGAAGCTCGCGAAAGAGCTGCGCGCCACGCAGGACGGCGTGGTCATCCTGTCGAAGGGCAGCGCCACGTACACCTTGACCGTCGGCGCCGACATGACGTCCGCCCGAGCCAAGCTGCAAACCCTGGATCGCGACTTTCAGGAGCAGCTGCTCAAGGCCGTGCGCTCGCACAAGACCGTCTATTTCACGGTCGGCCACGGCGAAATCAACGACGCGCCCAAGGGCGGTAACGATAACGACGGCCGCACCGCCAACATCGCCAAGCTGCTGCTGCAAAAGCAAAACGTGACGGTGAAGGAGCTAGGGCTCGCTCAAGGCTTGGGCAGTGCAGTGCCGGCTGACGCCGACGCCGTCGTGGTGCTGGGCCCGAGCGAGAATTTTTCGCCGGAAGAGCTCGGCTCGCTGCAGCGCTTCGCCGACGCGGGCGGACATCTGCTGCTGGCGCTGGATCCCGATAGTGCTTCCAGCATGAACCTGGTCGGGTCGGAGGAAAGCAAGGCCGCCGCCGAGCCCACCCCGAGCCCGAGCGCCCCGACGGCGGCGACCGCGCCCTCCGCCTCCGCCAAGCCGGCGCCTTCGGGCTCCGCTGCCAAGGCGCCGCCCGCCGCCCCGCCCGCTCCGAAAACACCCGCGCCGCCGCACCTGGCCGCCCTGGTGGGCATCACCGGGCTCACGCTGTCGCCCGATTTGCTGGCCAACGAAACCCAGCACATCACCGTGCGGGCGAACGACTCCGATCGCACGCGCCTGCAGCTCAGCAGCTTTTCGTCGCACGCTTCGGTGTCGACCTTGAGCCGCAACTCGCCACGCGCCGCGATCGTAGTTTTCGGCTCCGGCAGCTTGGACAAGCCGCAAAGCATGGCCGGCAAGGTCGACTTCACGGTGCGCTCGCCGGGCGCCACCTTCAACGACGTCAACCGCAACTTCAAGCTCGACAAGGACACCGAGAAGTCGCAGGTCTACAACGTGGCGGCAGCCGTCACGCGGCCCTTGGCTGGCGCGCCCGTGCCGCCGCCCGCCAAGCCGGACGATAAGGACAAGGGCAAGAACAAGCCGCCCGAAGCCAAAGAAATGCGCGCCTTCGTGAGCGCCGACGTCGACGCCTTCAGCGATTTGGTCATGACCAACGTGGTCGGCAACCAGGTGCTGTTCGTCGACGCCATGCGCTGGCTCGTCGGTGAAGAGAGCTACGCAGGCCAGACCAACACCGAGGAAGACCTGCACATCGAGCACACGAAGCAGCAGGACTTGGCTTGGTTCTACTCGACCATTTTTGGGATTCCGGCGCTGGTCTTGGGCGCTGGCCTGTTCATTCGGCGCCGCACGCTGGCAGGAGGTGGCAAGTGAAACCGCTCGTTCTTCATGGTGCGCTGCTCGTAGTTTCGGCCGGTTTGGCCTATTCGGTGTGGAACCGCGACGAGCCGTTGCCCGAGAAGCAGCAAGCGCTGGTCGACGTGTGGGGCGGCAGTCAGGCCTCCTTCACCAAGCTGTCATTCGAAGGCAAGACGCGCAAAGTGCGCCTCGAAGGCCAGAAAGACGCGCTCGGCTACTACTACATCGGCACGGTCGACAAAGAAGACGCGCCGCCGGTGGACCCGCACGCCGGCGTGCCGGGCGCGCCGCTGAAGCCGACTGACGGCAAGGCGCCGAAAAAGGAAACGACGCGCTTCGTCTCGGTCAAGGCCGGCGAAACGCTGGTAAAGGCGCTGGCTCCGTTGCAGGCCGTGCGCGCCGTGGGCAAGGTCGAAGCCGGTCGCAACGAAGAGTTCGGCCTCGACAAGCCGGAAGGCACGCTGAAAGTCAGCGTCGACGGTAAAGAACACGTGCTGATCATCGGCGGCACGACGCCGGGCGGCAGCGAGCGCTATGCCAAGTACCAAACCAGCGGCGAAGTGTTCGCCATCTCGGGCGACATCGCGCAGAGCCTGATGTTCGGCGACTCGCGCTTGCCAGAGCGCGAGCTGCACGGCTTCAAGAACGACGAAGTCAGCAAGGTGCGCCTGCAAAAGGGCGGCAAGTCGCGCGACCTGTTGCGCGTGAAAGAGAAGAACGAAGGCTGGGGCGACCCGAGCACTCCCACCAAACAAGACGAGACGGCCGGCAACTGGATGAGCAAGCTGGGACGCCTACGCGGCAGCGAGTTCGTCGAAAAGCCCAGCAAACCGCTGCGACCCGAGGACGCCATCGTGCGCGTCGAGTATTTCGGCAGTGGCAAGTCGATCGGCTTCGTCGAGCTTTACAAGCTGCCCGCCGAAAAGGGCAACGACTACCTGGCCCGCACCGAATGGGACCGCTGGTACGTCAAGGTTCCGGCCACCACCGCTGAGCAGCTAGAGCAGGACTTGGCTTCGGTCCTCAAGTAGGGATTGAGGACCGGGGTTCGAGTGCGAGCCCTACTGCTTGAGGCAGGCGTCGGCGCACGAATCAGCTGAAAGCTGGCACTGACTGATGCACGGAATGTGGCCGTCGCAGCGCAGGCTGCAATCGGTCTGCGCCGTTTGGCAGCGCGTATTGCACGACTGCACGCTCGCGTTCGCCGACGCGCCGAGAGAGATCAGGAATCCGGTGACAAGCAAACGGAGTGAACGTCTCACAGCTTACTGAACGGCGGACCGAAGAGATTCTTCAGTCCCCCTTGGCAGCGCACTCCCGCGCACCTCAGGCGCGAGCTCACTACTCAATCCTCGCGCCTCAGTACCTTACTTTGCCGGCCCCGTCGGGCCGCGCGCTGTGCCGCCCTCACGTAGCTTCATGTTCCCATACGGCTCCAACATCGGCAGCTTGTCCGAGAATGCGCGATACGCGCCCACCATGTCTTTGAGCTGCTCGGGTTCGGATTTGCTCAGGTCTTTCTCTTCACCCGGGTCGGTCGCCAGCTTGAAGAGCTGGAACTTGTCGCCGGGGCCACTCCAGATCAGCTTGTAATCCCCGCGGATGATGGCGCGGCGTGGTGGATTGTGGCTGTCCTCGGTCAGCTCCAAGTAGATGGGCTCGCGGTTCTTGGGGGGTTCTTGCCCCGTCAGCTCGGGCATCAGGCTCTTGCCCGAAAGCTCGGGGACCGGCTTTTGGCCGAGTAAATCCAAAAAGGTGGGCACCAAGTCGATGTGCGAGCGGCGTTCGGTGATGCGCTGCGCCTTGATGCCGGGGCCGCAAACCAGCAGCGGGACGCGCGTCAGCACCTCCCAAAGCTCGAAGGCGTGCTTGTACATACCGTGCTCGCCGAACGCCTCGCCATGGTCGGAGGAGATCACCAAATAGGTATCTTGGCCGAAGGCCTGTT